>CALCIC010000729.1 GCA_937907405.1 uncultured Isosphaeraceae bacterium
GCATCAGCGTCTGGAATCAACAAACCGCATACATCAAATCCCGGAAAGTGCAGTCCATCAAAAGAAGAGTTGAATCCCTAAAGTATCATTTACTTCATCCATTGATCTATTGAAATCGCAGACGTTTTCTCCATTTTTCGCCGGCGCGTTCGGCGAATTCGGAGTTTTCCGCAAGCCCGACGTCCTTCACGGCCTCTCGCGCACTGATTGGCCGCGCCTCGCCCCCCCCCGGAACCGGCCTTTCCATTCGCGCCGCGCCCCGGGCCCGGGCCCCGCCCCCGGCGGCCGTCGAGTCCGAACCTCGGAGGCCCTTGGGGGGTCTTGGATTCCGGCGCATGTGCGTCACGGACCGACTATGGTAGACTGGCGACGCGGTCGACGCCCGGCGCCGGTTCGAACGTGTCTTGCAAGGACGCCGTGGTCGGTCGTAAAGTCTTGAATATTCTGTTTTTGAAGTGGTCGCCAGGGGACCGGCCGAAATGCGGCGCGCGTCCTGGCGGCCGAGCTTGGGGAAGCGGCGATGGCTAGCAGCACGGGTACCGACGCCTCGAATTCTTCGACCAGGGAAAACTCGCGGACCAGGGGGATGCGCCACGTCCTCTCCGCCCTGGTGCAGAACCGGCCCGGGGTGCTCGCCCACGTATCGGGGATGTTCTCCTCTCGGGGCTACAACATCGAAAGCCTGGCCGTCGGCGAGACCGAGAACCCCCTGCTCTCGCGGATCACCGTGGTGGTGATGGGGGACGACCGCTACATCGAGCAGGTCCGCAAGCAGCTTGAGAAGATCGTCACCGTGGTCAAGGTCCACGACATCTCCAAGGAAGACTACGTCGAGCGCGACTTGATGCTGATCAAGATCAAGGCGACGCCCGCCAACCGGATGGAGATCCAGTCGCTGGTGGAGATCTTCCGGGGACGGATCGTCGACGTCAGCCTTGAGGAAGTCATGATCGAGATCTCCGGGCAGGAGAAGAAGGTCGAGGCCTTCATCGAAGCCGTCCGGAGCTACGGGATTCTCGAGATGGCGCGGACCGGCCGGATCGCCCTGGTTCGAGGCCTTCTGGGCAACGAGGAAGCCCTCCGGGGTACGGAGTCGCCCATCGAGGAGGCCAAGCCGATGGTCCACGGGCACTCCGAGCTTTAAGCCTCGCCCCAATCGCGGCCCCGCCTTGACGGGGTCCGGCCGGCGGCGCCTCGCGTCGCCCCCCCGCCCGGACGCGACGCCCGCCGAATTCCAACCGCCCGGGACTGAGCCGATCAGGCCCCGGGCCTTCTCTTTTTTCCTACTCTTTTCAACAAGACGAGCCTCCAGGAGAACGCGATGCCCGCCCAGATGTACTACGACCAGGACGCCGACCTTTCGTTGCTCAAGGGGAAGACGGTGGCGATCATCGGCTACGGCAGCCAGGGTCACGCCCACGCCCAGAACCTCCGCGATTCGGGGTGCAACGTGGTGGTCGGCCAGCGGCCGGGCTCCGCCAATTACGACCTCGCCGTCGCCGACGGCTTCAAGCCGGTCTCGGCGGCCGAGGCGGCCGAGGCGGGCGACCTGGTCAACCTGCTGCTCCCCGACGAGGTCCAGGGGGAGATCTACGCCCACGACGTCAAGCCGAACCTCAAGCCCGGTAATCTGCTGCTCTGCTCGCACGGCTTCAACATCCACTTCGGCCAGGTCGTCCCCCCCAAGGGGGTCGACAGCGCCCTGGTGGCGCCCAAGGGCCCCGGCCACCTGGTCCGCAGCGAGTACGTCAAGGGAGGTGGCGTCCCCTGCCTGATCGCCACCGCCGACGACTGCACGCCGGCCGGCAAGGCGCTGGCCCTGGCCTACGCCAAGGGGATCGGCGGCGCCCGCGCCGGCGTCTTGCAGACCACCTTCGCCGAGGAGACCGAGACCGACCTGTTCGGCGAGCAGGTCGTCCTCTGCGGCGGCCTCAGCGCCCTGGTCAAGATGGGCTATGAGACGCTGGTCGAGGCCGGCTACCAGCCCGAGAGCGCGTACTTCGAGTGCGTCCACGAGTTGAAGCTGATCGTCGACCTGATCTATCAGGGCGGCCTCGACTACATGAGGTACAGCATCTCGAACACCGCCGAATACGGCGATTACAGCCGCGGGCCGCGGATCGTCAACGAACAGACCCGCGAGGAGATGCGGAAGATCCTCAAGGAGATCCAGACGGGCCAGTTCGCCCGCGAGTGGATCCTCGAGAACAAGGCCAACCGCCCCGTCTTCAACGCCACCAAGAAGCGCGAGCGCCTGCACCCCGTCGAGACCGTCGGCAAGCGGCTCCGCGCGCTCATGCCGTGGATCAAGGCCAAGACGGTCTGACCCCCGAGGTCGTTTCCCATGCCGCTCTACCGGGAGTGTCCTTCCTGCCGAGCCCTGCTTACGGAGGAACAGCTCAACTCCACCCGGGGGCTCTGCCCCTACTGCGACTCCCGGGTCGGAGAAAGCGACGAGTTCGCGAGCCCCGACGCCGCCCCGGATTTCCGGCGGCGGCGGTCGCTCGCGCCGATCTCGGTCCCCGAACCGATCGGCGGCAAGCTCGGCACGGCGTTGTTCCTGTTGTTCGAGCAGTTCGCGATCATCGCCGGGCTGATGCTGATCATCAAGCTGCCGTCGAACATCGCCATCGAGGTGATCGCCGACCGCAACCCCAACCCCGTCGACCCGTTCGAAGTCTTGCGTCTCCGGTTTCTCGTCGACCTGTTCTTCGGCCCGATCTACATGGCCGGCGTGGTCACTCTGCTGGCGAACCGGATGGCGGGGCTGCCGACGACGTTCAGCGAGGCGGCGCGGGCGGGCCTGCACAACTGGGCCCGGCTGTTCGCCGCGCAGATCGTCGCGCGAATCTTCATCGTCTGCGGCCTGATCCTCTTCATCGTCCCCGGCGTCGTGCTCGCCGTCCGCTACTGCCTGATCGACGAGGCGGTCGTGCTGGAGGGCGCCGGCGCCGCCGATTCGCGAGCCCGCAGCTCGGCCCTGACGGCCGGTAAGGAACTCAAGATCCTGGCGGCCGGCGCCGCCTCGATCTTCCTGGCCGTGTCGTTCGGCGTGCTCGTCGTCGACCTGGCTGAGCAAGCGGGCCTGCTCGAACACCCGGCGGCCCGCGCGGCCGTCTTCAGCCTGGCCGACGTCTTCACCATCTTCAACTCGATCGTGTTGTTCCTCTATTACTGGGAAGCGCGCGCCGAGAGGGAGTCTGAAGCCGAGGTCGCGCAGCCGGCCGCCAAGGAAGCCCAGAACTACGAACTGTAACGGACGCAACGCCGAACCGACGCCCTCAAGGTGGTTCCCTCGCCATGGCCGACCTCATCCAGAAAGCGCCCGAGAACGCCCCGGGCCGATACTACGTCGATCTGACCTGCATCGACTGCGACCTCTGCCGCGAAACCGCGCCGGCGAACTTCGCCCGCGACGACGACGAAGGCCACAGCTTCGTCTTCCACCAGCCCACCACCCCCGAGCAAGAAGCCGCCTGCGGCCTCGCGCTCCTGGAATGCCCGGTCGAGGCCATCGGCGACGACGGCGGCTGAGAGGAGCGGATCGATCGCTCACCGCCCATCGCCGCGTAACAGCCAGACCTCGGCGATCTGGCATCCTCGACCGTTCCGCCCCTTGCCGGGCTCTTGCCGCCACGACAGCGTCAACGCGCCGTCGGCCGTGGCCCTGACGGGGACGTCGAACTCCAAGGGGGCCGGATTGACGGGCTTCTTGAACCAGTCGTGGACCGTCTCGTCGTCTGCGTCCAAACGGATCTTGTTGCCGAAGCTGTCCCCCGCGTAGACGACCCGGACTCGGTACGTCGCCTTGGAATCGAGGCCGTCGTAATGCAGTTGAACGGGGGCGTCATAGACGATCTGGGCGTTGCGCCTCCAGGCCAGCGGCCAGCCGGCCCTCGCGCCGAAGCCGGCCGTCGGCCCACGTCGGAAATCGGGATCGTCGGCGTAATCGACCGGATGAACGAGGTGCGGCTGCCGGGCGAGGTTCCCGAGGTCGTCGTAAAACCCGTCGGGGCCGGGATTCGTCCGTTCGACGATCGCCTGGACCCCCTTGAGGACCTCGGCCTCGTTCGGGTTCCGCCTGAGTTCCGCCAGCCGAGCCCGCAGCCAGAGTCGATCGTTGAGCGGTACGTCGATCGTGTCGAGGTTCGCCCCTCTGTCGACGCCGATCGCGTCGTACAACGGCACGCTGAGCTGCATGCCGATGCTCGCGAACAGATCGTCGGCGAGCCCCCGCACCCGGGATTTGAGCGGCCCGGCGAACGGCTCGACCGCCCCCTCCGCCAGGATCGCGTCGGCCTGATCCAGGGCGGCCCGGACGCCGTCGGCGCGCTTCGCCAAAACGTCGAGCGCCCGCTTCTCCTGGTCCGTCTCGACGGCGAGGCGGTCGCGGACGTAACCGTCGTAAAAGGCCCGATAAAGCGCCTGCTGGAACCGCCAATCGTCGCGAGTCGCGCGGTCCGCTCCCTTTTCGAGGTCGTCGAACAATTTGACCGTCGTTTCGATCGAGGGGTTCGCGGCGATCGGCCCGCGCCAGTTGCGCTCGAGCCCCAGGAGCCCCTCGGCGAAGCGGTCGGCCCGCGCGTCGTCGAGATTCACATACGCTCTTGCATACTGTTTCAAAACGTCGGACAGGTCGGCGTCGGGGTCCCAGCCCAGGGCGCTCCAGACGCACTTGTTGACGTCGTCGTTGCAGCCCTCGGAGTAGGTCAAAAAGCCGATCGTCCCCGGCGTGTAATACTTAAAAATCGCCGCCTGCTGGGTGGGGCGCGGGTTGATCGACTCGCGGCCCTCGCATTCTGAGAACGCCAGGTCCCAGTCGGGCGCGGGGAACTGGCACTGCTGGTTGTGGGTGACGTCGGGATAACCCCGGATCGGATACCGCGAGGGGACCGCCTTGCGGAGGTCGGCCATGCTCAGCCGCACCTGCGGCCCATGCACCACGCCGGTCAACCAGGCGGGTTCCGTCTTGAGGATCTCGACGAACTCGTCGGTCCACGTCTGGTCGAACCCCTGGGGAGACACCCAGAGGCCGGCCCTGGGATGCGACTTGTGAAGGGTCTCCGCCACCCGCTCCAAAAACGGCATCAGCACCTTGGGCGCGGTGTGCCCCGGATCGCCGCCGGGGACGAAGACCGCGTCGACGCGCGGAAGTTTGCTCAACACCTCATGCCATGATTTGAGTTCGGCCTCGACGACCTCGGGCTTCGAGTAGTCGGGCTCCATCGCCGGAAACCAGACCCAGACGTCCAGGCCGTAGTCGTCGAGCAGCTTCGACATCCCGATCATCATCTCCATCGGCGGCCGCGGAAAGTGCGGGCTGTACGAGTCGTCGTCGGTTCGCGGGGGGAGCAGTTCGACGGCGTTGGCGCCGAAGATCGCCAGGTCGCGGATGTAGCGTTCCCATCGAGGCAGGTCCCAGGCGTCGTACGAGTTCGTCTTGGGGCGATAGCCGAGCTGGTGGCCCCGGAGCGGAAACCTCGGGCTGGTCGCGATTTGCAGGCTCCCGGGGAGCGCGGCCTTCCCCTTCGTCGTCCTCAACTCGCGGAGCAACCGGCCGACTCCGAACAGCACCCCGCGCGGGTCGACGCCGGCCACGAGAACGACCGCCTTCCCGTTCGTCGTCTCGGCCTGAAGGCGATAGCCCTCCGCGCCGATCGACCGCGGTGGATCGGCGAACCCGCCGCCGCGCGGCCCGGCGAGGTCGGCGACCGCCCCGTACGCCCCCACCGCGACGACCGCCGCCGCGTCGTCCGGCCAGGTCTGGACGACGGGCCAGGTCACTCCCGACCGCCGCGCCACGTCGTCGACCAGCAACCGCACCGCGCGCTTCTCGACGGCCGTGGCCGATGCGGGCTCGACGACCACGGCGCGCGACAGATCGATCGTCCGGTCGTCCCCGCGCGCCGTCCGGGGTTCGGCAAGACGTGTCAGACCGCCGCAAACCAGGACCAGGCCGAGCGCGGCTCGCAAGGGGATCGTCTTCATGTCGCCTCGTCGCATCGTTGAAGATCGCTTCGCGGGAACGTCCCCGCCATGGTTCTTCCCGACTCGTTCCGGGACGGCTATCATGTTATTCTCTCGACCGACGCCGTCCAAGTCCGTCGATCGACGGTCGACCCGAAAGGCGCGCTCGACTCGGTGGCTCTCGCATCGTGGAATCGAACCGCCAGGCGTCCCTCCCTACGAATCGAGGAAGTCATGACAACGCGCGCCCGACGGCGGATTGCACTCGTCCCGATGGTCCTTGGGATGGTCGTACTGAGCGTCCTCGCGGCAAGGACGGCCACGCGGGCCGCGCAGGAGCAGAAGCCGAAGCCGACGCGTAGCGAGTTCATGCGTCAGAAGCTCGAATTCTCCAAGAACCTCCTCGAGGGGCTGACGATCGAGAACTACGAGATCATCGAAAAGAACGCCAAGGCGCTCAAGCTTCTGAGCCAGGCCGCCGAATGGGAAGTTCCCTCGATTCCCAACGCGACCGACTACGTCGCCTTCACGACCGACTTCCAGCGGATCGCCGACGATCTTTCCAAACAGGCCAAGGAGAAGCACATCGACGGCGCGACCATGGCCTACCTCCGACTGACGATGAACTGCGTGCAGTGCCACAAGTTCGTGCGATTCGCCAGCCATTGACCGAGCGCGCGGTTCGACGTCGACACGGATCGCGCGCGACGATTCACGAGCCTGGAGCGATCGCCGATCCTCGCCGCCCGATCGCAAGAGTGAGCGCGGCCGCCGATCCTTCCGATAAAGGAATGGAGTGTGAACCTCCCAGCGGGGATGTTTCCTCGATGCCAGGTAATGATCGCAGGAGGCGATAATGGCTCGGCGAATGATCTGGGCGGCCCTCGCGGGCTGCATTCTTGCGGGGCTTTCGTCGCCGGAAGCGGACGCTGCGAACTGGGCGGATTCGTTGTTCGCGGAGCGGTCGCACGATTTCGGACCGGTCCCGCGCGGCGCCAAGGTCAAGCACGAATTCGTGCTCCACAACCGGCTTGCGGAGCCCGTGACGATCCTCGGCCTTCGCCCCTCGTGCGGCTGCACCAGCGGCCACGCCAGCGCGTCGAGCGTCAATCCCGGCGAGTCGGCGGTCGTTGAAGCGCAGATGGACACGCGCAACTTCCTGGGCCGCAAGCCGACGATCCTGTTCGTCACGCTGGTCACCGCGAGCGGCCGAGAGGCCGAGGTCCGGCTGAACGTCGTGTCGAACATCCTGGCCGACGTCGTCCTCAACCCCGGCTCGATCGACTTCGGCTCGGTCCTCAAAGGGCAGGGAGCGAACCAGACCCTGACCATTGATCGGATCAACGGCCGCGACTGGCGGTTCGAGCGGATGGTTTCCGGCAGCCAGGCGCTGACGGCCCAGCTCGTCGAGACCAGGCGCGACCCGAACACCGGCGCGGTCTCGTACCGGCTTGACGTCGGGGTCAAGCCCGACGCCCCTTCCGGTCCGCTCCGCGAGGAGATCCGCCTGCTGAGCAACGACCGCGAGACCCCGAGCATCCCGATCATGGTGACCGGATGGGTTCGAGGCGACCTCACGGCCTCGCCGTCGCTTCTCACCCTGGGCGAGGTGAACTCGACCGAGGGCAAGCAGGGCCGGTTCGTCATCCGCGCCTCCAAGCCGTTCGCGATCACGCAGGTCGAGGGCGTCGGCGACGGCTTCTCGGTCGCGCCCCCCGACGGCGCGCGGAAAACGCTGCACATGCTGACCATCGCCTACAAACCCGAGGAAGGGACGACCCGCGGCGACCTCCGCCACGTCTTCCGGGTGTCGACCGACATCCCCGGCGAGCCCCCCCTGGACCTGACCGCGACCGTTCACGTCGATCCCTGACGCCGAGACCGTTCCGGGCACATGGAGAAGGCCTGGGCCAGGTCGTGAGTTGGAGTGGCGAGGGCCTGCCGCGCCACGACGACGAAATGCAACGCGGGTCGAAAAAGGCGCGTCAGTTGCAATTAATCGACCAGCCTCTGGCCTTGGGCCCGTTCGCCAGCCTAGACTAACAATTGGACACCGAGATCGACTGGGAAACCAACAGTCAGTATCACCCCGTCCTTCAGAATGGGTTGATCCGTCGGTAGTGAGGGAGCATGTATGATGGTTGCCACAGAAGACCGGCGTGGCTGGCAACACGTGTCGCCGGACGGCGAGAAGACCCTGATCGTTGAACTCGGGGCGGGCGGCAAGTTCGCCTTCAATGAGACCGACTTCGAGTATGCAACGGATGCGATCACGCGCCGCGATGAACTTAAGCAGCAATTCAGCGACCTGAAGGACCGCGTCCACAGGTGGCTGCTTGAACATGCCGACGTCATCGAGCGGGCGTACATCGGAGCCGGATCTGACGGGCTCACGGTCGTCATCATACGACGAGACCAGCAATTCGACGTTGATTTCGAGTTGGCCGTATCCAGGTTCGACCTCGATCTGGCCAACCTAGGGTACCTGAATCTGCCCAACGTCAACCTGCTCTCGCTCCCCTGTTCGTCGCCGGAGGCCGTCCACGCGTTCATCAACCCGATGCTCGTGTGGATGAAGTCCTGACGTCGCAGCCCTCCAGGATCGCTCCGGAATGTCTTCATTCGCCGAGCACATCAACGTCGCGAACCGCAACCAGGCGGTGATCGACCATCTGATTCAATGCGAATCGGCCTGCGCGGAGTGGATCGCCACCGTCGCCTTCCAGAAGGCGCTACACATCGTCGAGGCGGCGTTCTACGACGACGCCCAGGTCAAGCATCGATCGTCGCACCACGCGCGAGCGGAGACCATGAAGAAAAAGCCGCAGCATCACCGACAATGAGGTTCGGTCGAAGATTCTAAACACCTGCTTGGTCCCATTCGTAGCGACCGCAGCCGAATTACTCGGAGCGTCCAGGCGGGAACACGGCCTCGCACGATACCGCGCGTCATAACCGACGAGGCGGCGACGACGACCGGCCAATCGAGCCGGGAGGATGGCTCGTCCCGTCGACGCGACGAAGGAGCATCGATCATGGCGACTCCCGATCCGCGTGCAACGGCGCCTCCGTCGACGACGACCGATGATCACCCGACCGGCGCGGTCGACGAGATCGAGGTTCGCGGCCACATCGTCGATTCGCTCTTGCTGCCCAAGATCCTCGATCGCATTCTCCAGATGGGGGGGACGTTCGAGATCCACGAATGCACGATCGGCGTGAGACGGTCGGACCCCAGCTACGCGCGGATCGGCGTCCACGCCGACTCGCCCGAGGCTCTCGACGCGATCATCGGCGACCTCGTCGAGCACGGCGCCGCGCCCGTAGACACCGCCGACGCGCGGGTCGTGCCGGCCGACGTCGCCACGGCCTTCCCCGAGAACTTCTACAGCACCACCAACCAGCAGACGCAGGTCCGGCTCCACGGCCGTTGGATCGACGTCGAGAACCAGGAGATGGACTGCGGCGTCGCCCTCGACGCCGAGGCCGGCCGCGCCTGGTGCGTACCGATGATCCACGTCACGGTCGGGACGCCGATCGTCGTCGGTCACGCTGGTGTTCGGGTCGTTCCGCTTGAGCGCGCCCGCGAGTCGACCCCGTTCGGTTTCATGAGTTCGAGCGTGTCGAGCGAGAAACCCAAGGCGATCAGCCTGCGGAGCGTGGCCGAGACGATCCGCGCGACCCGCGCCGAGGGCAAAAAGGTCCTCCTGGTCGGGGGGCCGGCGATCGTCCACACGGGATCGGCGGAGCACGTCGGACGGTTGATCCGCGAGGGCTGGATCCAAACCCTCTTCGCCGGCAACGCGCTGGCGACCCACGACGTCGAGCAGGCCCTCTACGGCACCAGTCTGGGCGTGTCGCTGACCCACGGCGCGGCGGTGGAGCACGGCCACGAGCACCACCTGCGGGCCATCAACACCATCCGGAGGGCCGGCGGCATCGCCTCGGCCGTATCGTCGGGCCTCTTGACGTCCGGCGTCATGTACGAATGCGTCAAGCACGACGTCGACCTCGTTCTGGCAGGCTCGATCCGCGACGACGGCCCGCTCCCTGATGTAATCACCGATACGATGGAAGCCCAGGATCGGATGCGCGAGGCGATCCGGGGGGTCGGGTTCGCGCTGTTGATCGCCACGGCCTTGCACTCGATCGCCACCGGCAACCTGCTTCCGGCGTGGGTCAAGGTGGTCTGCGTCGACATCAACCCGGCGACCGTGACCAAGCTCGCCGACCGCGGCACGTTCCAAACCATCGGCATGGTCACCGACGTCGAGCCCTTCCTCCGCTCACTCGCCGTCGAGTTGTCGACGCCCGCCCCGGGGGAGAGGCCGCCGTCATGACGGATTCACGAACGCCTCGGATCCTGATGTGCCCCCCCGACTACTTCGGGATCGAATACGAGATCAACCCCTGGATGAGCGTCCGGAAGGGGGCCGACCCCGAGCGGTCGAAGGCGCAGTGGAAGGCGCTGCATCAGACGCTCGTCGACCTGGGCGTCGAGATCGACCTGATGGCGCCGGTCAAGGGCCTTCCCGACCTGGTGTTCACCGCCAACGCCGGCCTCGTCTTCAAAGACCTGTTCATCCCCTCGAAGTTCCGCTACAAGGTCCGCCAAGGGGAGACGGAACGGTTCGAGGAGTGGGCGAGAGGGCGGGGCTTCCAGATCGTCGAGCAGCCCGAGGGCGTGAACTTCGAGGGCGCCGGCGACGCCCTGTTCTGCGGCGAGGCCCTGTTCGGCGGCTACCGGCTCCGCAGCGACGTCCAGAGCCATCAATGGATCGGCGAGCGACTCGACGTCGAAGTCTTGCCGATGGAGTTGATCGACCCCCGGTTCTACCACCTCGACACCTGCTTCTGCCCTCTCGCCCCCGGCGTCGCGATCTACTACCCGGGCGCGTTCGACGAATACGGCCTGTCGGTGATCGCCGACCGGATTCCGACCCGGATCGAGGTTCGCGCCGAGGAGGCCGTCTACTTCAGTTGCAACGCCGTCGTGGTCGGCTCGAACGTGGTGTTGCACCAGGGCGCGCCCCGGCTCGCGGCGGACCTCGAAAGGATCGGCTTCAAGCCCCACGCGCTCGACTTCTCGGAGTTCATCAAGTCGGGGGGCAGCGCCAAGTGCCTGACCCTTCGGATCGACGGCGAGGAGGCGGCGGCCTGGAAGTCGACCTGAAGACCTGGCGATCCTCCGGCGGTCCGATGCTTGACGACCGTCGCCCCCCCCGCCACGATGGCGGGTGGCAAGCCGGCGGACGCCGATCGCTTCTGACGCGGACGCGCCGTTTCCGGGCCTCGATTTCAAGGAGCATGACGAAGAATCATCATGTCCGAGCGCGAACCGACACCGGAACAACCGACGCGAACCGCGGGTCGGGCCGCTTGCTCAGCTTGCCATCGCGTGCTCGAGTATTCCGGCGACCGCCCCCGGTATTGCGCCTACTGCGGCGCGGCCCTTGAGTCGACCGCCGAATGCGGCCCGACCATCGGGATCGACGATCCGGATCGGACGAGGACGAGCACCGACGCCGACCGAACGGCGACGTACGGCTTGGGCGGTCCGGGCGGACCTTCCGAGGACTTCCCCGAGCGGATCGCCGACTACCGGCTGGTTCGCCGACTGGGCTCGGGGGGCATGGGGACCGTCTTCGAGGCGATCGACGAACGGCAGGGGCAACGAGTCGCCTTGAAGCTGATCGGCCGGAGCCACGTCGCCTCGGAAGAGGCGCTCCAGCGGTTCCGCCAGGAAGCGCGAACGGCGAGCGCGGTGACGCATCCTCGCTGCGTGTTCGTGCTGGCCGTCGACGAGGACCAGGGCCGCCCCTATCTCGTGATGGAGTTGATGCCCGGCACGACGCTGCAATCGTTGATCGATCAGAAGGGCGCGCTCGATCCGGCGACGGCGTTGGTCAAGATCTTCGACGTGATCGAGGGCCTCGAAGAGTTCCACAAGCTGGGGATGATCCATCGCGACGTCAAGCCGTCGAACTGCTTCCTCGGAGCCGACGGCCGGGTCAAGATCGGCGACTTCGGGCTCTCGAAATCGCTCGAAGGGGGCCTCGACCTGACGCGCACCGGCGCGTTTTTGGGGACGCCGTTGTATGCGTCGCCCGAGCAGATCAAGCGCGACGCGCTCGACCAGCAGACCGACGTCTACTCGGTGGCGGCGACGCTCTTCTTCCTGCTCACCGATCGGCCGCCGGTCAAGGCGGCCGACGCGGCGGAAGCCCTGGCTCGGATCGTCTCCGAGCCCGCCCCCTCGTTGAGGACGTTCGCCCCCAACGTCTCCCGCGGGCTCGAAGCGGTGATCCACAAGGGGCTGGAGCGCGATCGAACCCGGCGCTGGCGCAGCCTCGGAGAATTCCAGGCCGCGCTCACGCCGTTCCTGCCGGAGCGGATGGGCATCGGCGCGATCGGGCTGCGGATCGGCGCCCAACTGTTCGACCTGATGCTCTTTTATCTGAGCCGATGGGCGGTGTTCGCCGTCGGCTTGCTCTACTTTCGCGATCGGATCATCGACGCCTTCGCCTTCTTCGAATCCTGGGGCGCGGCGATGGACTGGGGATGGCGGATCGCCTGGACCGCCTACTTCGCGATCGGCGACGGCTTGTTCGGCGCGACGCCCGGAAAGTGGCTCGCCGGCCTCCGGGTGGCGAGCGTCGGCGAGGGGGGGCCGCCGGGACTCGGGCGCGGGCTCGTCCGCGTCATCGGCTTTTACCTGTTCGTCGGGCTCGGCGGCGACATGCTCACCGAGATGTTCGCGGCCAAACACGACGCCAGCACGAACGCCTGGTACTGGGCGGGGATGTTGCTGATCAAGTCGCTGGGCGCGCTCGCGTTGCTGGCGACGATGCGCCGCCGATCCGGTCTTCGCGGCCCTCATGAGTGGCTGAGCGGCACGCGGGTCGTCCGCATCGCTCGCGACCGACGGGTTGGTCCGTTGGTGCGAAGGAGTCGAATCGCGGACCGGAAGTCCGCGCGCGAGGCGGCCCCGCCGGCGCTGGAAGAGTGCGCCCAGGTCGGCCCCTACCAGGTCCACCGCGCCCTGGCGTCCGGGACGAGCGGCAAGATACTGCTGGGTCGGGATTCGACCCTCGACCGCCCGGTCTGGATCTTGCTGCGAACTCCCGACGCACCGCCCCCCCCCCCCCCCCGGCGCGCTCTCAACCGACTGACGAGGCCCCGATGGATCAGCGGGGGCGACCAGCCGGAAGGCCGCTGGGACGCGTTCACCGCCCCCACGGGGCGGCCGTTGCGCGAGTTGGTGGAGGTCGCCGGTCTGCCCTGGAGCGACGTCCTCGCGCTGCTCACCGACCTGGCCGAGGAGTTGGAAGCGGCGCGCGGCGACGGCACCTTTCCACCTCGACTCTCGGTCGAACACGTCTGGATCCAGAACAACGGCCGCGTCCAACTCCTCGACCCGCTCGACTGGAACGACGAAACGCCCGACCACGACCAGGCCGCGGCCGCCGAGTTCGAGCCGCGCGGCCCCGACGCGGACGAGTTGAAAGCCCTCGCCTTCCTCCTCGACGTGGCGCGGACGTCCCTTGAGGGGGGCCGGACCGCGCGGCGCCCCGCCGACGTCGCGGCACCGGATCGCATTCGAGCGGCTGCGCCCGAGCGGGCCGGCGTGATCCTGGAACGACTCGCGGGCGTCCGGCCGCGATATCCCAGCCTCGCCGCGCTCCGCGCCGATCTGGCCGCGGCGGCGGAGCGGCCCACCGAGGTCGGCGCGCCGAGACGGATGGCCCAGATCGGGATTCAGGCGATCCTCCTGTTTCCGGGCCTGGTCGCGATCCTGGCGCTCTCCTGCCCCAAGCTCCGCCCCGGGGTGTTCCCCTGGGACCTCCAGGTCGTGCTCGCGGTCCCCCTGATCTGGACCGCATGGGCGATCCTGACGCGCGGCGGGCTGAGCTACCCCCTGACGGGCCTGTCATTGGTCCGCGGCGACGGTCGCTTCGCCAGTCGGCTGGCGTGCGGCCTGCGAACCGGCCTCGTCTGGGCGCCCCCCCTGGCGTTGTTCGCCGGCTCGCGCTATCTGCAGCATCGGTCTCCCGACGCGGTGATGCTGGCGTGGTCGTTGTGGATCGTCGGCGTTCTGCTTCTGGTCGGCTACGCCCCGCTCGCGCTCTGGCTGCCCGACCGCGGCCCCCACGACCGCCTCAGCGGGACCGTCGTCGTGCCGATCTGACCCCAAACGCCCGGCGGCGCGCGCTCAGGGGACTGCGAGGGACTTCAAGGAGTACGGAGCACCGTACGGCACGATTGGAATCGGCTCGGGCTCGCCGATGTTCGGCAGACCGACGGACTCGGGGGCCGCGCCGGCCTCGATCTTGTCGGCGGCGGCGACGAACGCCCAGCGCTTGACCGATCGCCGGCCGGGATCGTAAGTCGCCCACGACGTGCGATCGTAAAACATAATCCCCCACAAACAGAGGTAGCGCCAGACGTTCGGATCGATTCCAAAATGGCGGATGCACTCGATCGGGTCGAGCGTCGGCGTCGGCGCGTCCGCCCGCCAGCCGAACGCGCGGCGGGCGTGTAGTCCCCGGAGCACCGCCTGCGCCAGCGCGAGCTGTCCTCGCAACGACGGGTGCATCCCATCGTGGAACAAAGAATCGTCGAGCAGCCCGTTGACTCCCAATCTGTGAAAATATTCCTGCCCGTCGATATAAATGCAGTCGTGGCGGGCGGCCGTCTCGCGGTAAGCTTGCTGGAACGCCGTCAGGCAGCGCATCGGGTAGCCGTCGGCGTCGCGCGCCCTCAGGTCGTGCTCGTAGACTTCGGCCCATTCGCCTCTCGCCTCCAACAGGCGGGCGAGGCGGTAATGGGTCGACGCGAAGCCCGGCTGCCGATCGACGAGCGCGCGATAGCGTTCGATCGCCGCGTCGGGATCGGTCGCTTCAAGGCGGCGCGCCTCGTCGAGCTCGTAACCGAACGCCCGGCGCTCGGCCCTGGTCGTCGTCGCGGGCAGGTACGAGCGATTGGGGTCGAATCCGGAGTCGTTGGCCGGCGGCGCGATCAGGACGAGAAGCGCCCCCAGCCGTTCGGCGTACGACGCGATCGCATCGAGCCGAAGTTTGAAGTCGTCCAGCACGCGCGCGTACTCGGCCTCGGTGTACGCCGGCGAATCGACCGCCGCGCGATAGCCGTTCGCCGGCGGCGGGATGGCGATCCGGCATTTGGCGACGTTCCGCCGCACCAGCGCATGGAAGTACGACCAACCCGTCGAGCGTTCGAAGGCGACCTCCCAGGGGTTCGGGTCCAGGGCGTCGGCGTAGTAGTTCAGATCGCGCGCGTGGTCGATCCGCGCCGAGAATTCGTTGTGGCCGCAGTAGACGATCAGCACGTCCGGACGACGCCGCATCGTCTTCAGTTCGTTGGACTGCAACTCCAGCGTGGAGCCGGATCGGGCGACGATCTGGTGGATGAACTTCTTCTCCGGAACCTCCTCCTCCAGCCGCCAGGCGACGACGCTGGCGATCGACAGCCAACGATCGTAGGGAATCCCCGCCGCGCTCGATTCTCCGACCATGGTCACCACGATCTTGCCGTCGTCGGCCTCACGGGGAAACTCCATGGGAAGGTCGATCCCGGCAAGCGAGCCCGGAAGCCGCGATTCGGTCCAGTCTCGAGTCGCGTAACGCCCCCCGGCGGGGAGCACCGCCGTCCGATCCTCACGAGCCAACAAGAACGCGGAGACCCCCTCGGCCATGAACGCGGAGAAGGCGATCGAAAGACAGAGCAAGAGGCCGCGCTCCGTCGCTCCGCGACGACGCAACAAGACAAGGAGCGGAATCGAAACGATCACGGCGCCGACCGCGAACGCATAAGCGAAATCAATTACGATCAAGAAGACCAGGCCGATCCCCCAGTAGACCCAAACCGGCGTGCGATCGAACACCCAGAAGCCGCCGAGGATGAGAGCCAGGACCAAAGGGGCCAGCGCAAGCGCCAGCAGCGCGTAAAATCGAAACCTCGACGAACTCCGCGTCCCCTCTCCGCCCTGTATCCCGTCCGCCATGTCCTTCCGAGGCTTACCGCCCCGCCTCCAACGTCGCTCGGGTCATTCCAGCCCATACTTCTTCAGCTTCTGGCGAAGCGTGGATCGGTGGATGCCGATCCGCTGCGCCGCCAGAGCCTTGTTGCCCGACTGCCGGTGAAGCACCGTCCGAAGCATCGGCGGCTCGACCCGGGCGAGAAACTGGTCGTAGAGCGCGCCTTCGACTTCCAGACCCGAATCCGCACCCGAGTCGATCTCTTCCAGGGCCGTTTCAGTCCAACGGGCGATCGCCTGTTCGAGCCCCCGGGCCTCGGCGGCTTCCGTTCCACGGCCGGGGAGTTCGATCGACGGCGGAAGGTGTTCGGGCAGCACCGGGCCGCCGCGCGCGACGATCGCCGCGCGCTCGATGGCGTTCCGCAGCTCACGGACGTTGCCCAACCAGGGGCGCCTGGTCAGTTCGCCGATCAGGTCGTCGCGGAGCGCGACCTCGCGGCCTCGGCGCGGGCTGGCCAGGTCCAGGAAATGCTTCGCCAGCGCGGGCACGTCCTCCAGTCGATCGCGGAGTGGTGGGACGTGAATGGGAAAGACGCTGAGGCGGAAGAACAGGTCCTCGCGGAACTCGCCGGAGGCCATCAATTCGGTGAGCGGACGATTGGTCGCGGCCAGGAACCGGACGTCGATCGGGCGGGGTCGAGCGTCGCCGACGGGGGTCGCCTCGCGGTGCTCGATCGCGCGCAGGAGCTTGACCTGCATGCCGAGCGGCACGTCGCCGATCTCGTCGAGCAGGACCGTGCCCCCGCCGGCGAGTTCCAGCAAACCCTTGCGATCCTGATTCGCGCCGGTGAACGATCCGCGCACATGTCCGAACAGCTCCCCCTCGATCAGCCCTTGACTCAGCGCGGCCAGGCAGACGGGAAGGAAAGTACGGTCTCTCCGAGCGCCGTGCTCATGGATCGCCCGCGCGACCAGCTCCTTGCCGGTGCCGCTCTCGCCGGTGATCAGGACCGGGACGTCGGTGGCCGCGACCAGCGCGATCTGCTTGAACAGCGCCTGCATCGCGGGCGACCCGCCGATCAGCCGGGCCGGGGCCGTCCCCTCGGTTTCGCGGCCGGGGGTCGGGTCCGCCGTCCCGGAGGTCGACCAGCCGGTCTCCAGCGCGCGCTGGACGACGGCGGCGGCCTGATCGAGGTCGAACGGTTTGACCAGATAATCGAACGCGCCGGCGTCCATGGCGCGGATGGCCGTGTCGAGGTTGCCGAACGCCGTAATCACGATGATCGGCGCCGCGCCTACGTGCTCGCGGAACGCCGACATCGCCGAGATGCCGTCGACGCCCGGCAGCCGGACGTCGAGGACGACGGCGTCGAGCGGCGCGCGGCGAGCCTCGTCGAGCCCTTCCTCGGCCGTCCCGGCGACCGCGACCTCGTGGCCGAGATCGCCCAGGTATTCGCCGA
The DNA here is from genome assembly GCA_937907405.1 of uncultured Isosphaeraceae bacterium. Taxonomy (GTDB): domain Bacteria; phylum Planctomycetota; class Planctomycetia; order Isosphaerales; family Isosphaeraceae; genus Paludisphaera. Next base: position 17,422 of record CALCIC010000729.1, read on the forward strand.
ACGCCCAGCAGATGCCGGCCTCGTCGTCCACGATCAGCACACGACTCATTCGCTGGGTTCCTTTGCGTCGAGACCAGGGGCGCGCGGCAGGGTCAGACGGAACCGGGTCCAGCCGTCCCGACGGCTCCAGTCGAGCTCGCCGCGATGCGCCTCGGCGACGTGCCGGGCCAGCGCCAGGCCAAGTCCGACGCCCTCGGGCTTGCCCGTGACGAAGGGATCGAACAGCGCCGCTGCCAGCGCGGCGGGAGGCCCTGGACCGTCGTCCGCAACCTCGATGATGGTCTGTTCTCCCTCGTTGAGCAAATGGATTTGCACGGCGCCGCCGGGGCCGGCCGCCTCGATCGCGTTCCAGGCCAGGTTGAGGACCGCCGCGCGCACGCTCGGCGCGTCGATCTCGGCCGTCGTCGGCTCGTCAGGCAAGTGTGATTCCAACGCCACTCGGGCGTGCTGAAACGTCGGTTCGAGCAGCGATCCGAGATCCCGGATCAACTCCCCCACGTCGCAAGATCGAGGCGGCCTGCGCTCGAGGCGGCCCAGCGTGAGCAGGCCCTGCACTTGCTCCTCAGTCAGGGCGAGCTGGCGCAAGGCGACGCCCAGGCTCGAATCGCCGGCCGACGCCGGGCACCGCTTGACGTGAAGTTGAATCCCCAGCCGCGCGCCGGTCAGCGTGTTGCGCAACTGATGCGCGAACCCCGCCGCAAGCTGGGCCAGCAACTGCGTGCGCTCGGAGCGGACGATCGTCCGCCGCATCTCTTGAAGCTGCGCGCTCATCAAGTTGACCGATCGCGTCAGGTCCTGGATCTCATCCTCAACCGTCCCCAGTTCCAGTTCGCTGAACTCCCCCTCGGCGATTCGGGCGACCTGCGCGCGAAGCCGGTGGACGCGCCGGCTGATCCGATCCGCGAACCAACGGCTGGCCAGCACCATCATCGCCAGCGCGACCAGGCCCAGGGCGATCGGCGCGCGCGCGAAGTCCCAGAGCGCGTCGCGCCAGCTCGACTCAGGATAAAGCACGAGCAGACTCGACGCCCCGGCGCTCCCCGACGCCGACGTGGGAACCAGAACGCCGAAGTAGGTCCGCCCCCCGACCGTGACCTTGGGCCAGTCGAGCCAGGATCGGGACTCCGGGCGGCCCAGGGCCGGGATCGACGCGGGGGGGATCGGCCGCCCGCCGAGGATCGGGTCGCTTGCGGCGGTCGTCCGGCCGTCGGCGTCCCTCGCCAGGAAGTGCGCGCCGGAAAGCCCGTGCATCCGGGCCAGGACGCCGGAGGTCAACGGGAAGTGCGACCGCCCCAGAACGTCGATCACCGCGTCCAGGCGACGGACGTTCTGCTGCTCGCTCCGCCGCGCCGCCAACCCGACGCCGGCCGCCGTGATCGCCGCCACGGTGATCGTCTGGATCACCACCAGCGGTACCAGGATTTGTCGTCGGATCGACCGGCGCAACCCTCCCCCTCCAACCTGTTTATCGACTTGACTCGGACTGTGAATACGGCACCCTTGGTTTGACTCCTCCCCGCGAACAAAAACGGCCGGAGGCGAGGATGCCCTGGCGCCACGGCCATGCTATACTTTTTTACACACTGTTCATACGAAAGCTAGACGAGAGGAAGCGGGGATGCTAGTCAAAAACAGATTTGCCGACGGCCTAGATTGGGCCGATGGTCTTCGCCAGTCGAAACTCGGACCGCCCGCCTACAGCACGCCGTTCGGGGCCATGTTCCACGCCGACGCCCTCGACATGCTCCACAGCCTGCCGAGCGACAGCATCGACCTCGTGATGACCTCGCCCCCTTTCGCCCTGACTCGGAAGAAGGAATACGGGAACGAGCCCATCGAGCGCTATATTGGCTGGCTCATGCCGTTCTGCCTTGAAATCAAGCGTATCCTCAAGCCTACCGGGAGCTTCGTTCTGGACATCGGTGGGTCGTGGGTTCCAGGCGTTCCCGTGCGCAGCATCTATCACTTCGCCCTGGCGGTCAAGCTTGCCGAGGAGTTCCACCTGGCCCAAGAGTTCTACTGGTACAACCCGGCCCGGCTTCCCAGCCCGGCGGAATGGGTGACGGTTCGCCGCATACGGGTCAAGGACTCGGTGAACATGGTCTGGTGGTTCAGCAAAAGCGAATATCCGAAGGCCGACAACAAGAGGGTGCTCCAGCCATACAGCGAGAGCATGAAGTCCCTGTTGAAGTCAGGCTACACCGCCAAGAAGCGACCCTCTGGACATGACATTTCCGAGAATTTCTCCAAGGACAATGGGGGCGCCATCCCACCCAATCTGATCCAGATCGCTAACACCGAGAGCAACTCCTACTACCTCCGGGCCTGCCGCGAGCGTGAAATCAAACCCCATCCTGCTCGTTATCCGGAGGCGTTAGTTAAGTTTTTCCTCGATTTCCTGACGGATGAGGACGACCTCGTCTACGACCCGTTCGGTGGAAGTAACGTGACCGGTTCCGCCTGTGAAAGTTCTCGCCGCCGCTGGCTGGCGACGGAAACGACCAGGGAATATATCGAGGGTTCGACGTTTCGGTTCGAGACGCCACTGTTCGACAGCCAGGCCAACAACAAGGACTCCTCCCGGCAGAACGCCGCCCAGACTCGGAGCAAATCCTAGTGGCAGGAATCCTCTTTCCACGCCTCATCTCGGGGTTTGTCGAAACGCTGGAGCGCTCCAGCGCCTCCGTCATGCTGCTCGATCCGGTGACGAAGCAACGCCCGGCCCGAATGCGAGTGACAACGCCCGACCGCTCGAACGATTATGTGGTCTTCCTTTGGACGATCACGCCGGGAGGTCCATCACCTCCCCGTCCCGTTGGGGAGATGCGCATTCAAATAACGAACGTTGCTGGCTTCCCGCTGCTGGCCGGAGTGCGGACGATCGTCGGCGGCTACAGCGTCGAGCACAACGTCTATGCCTTCTGGGATGCCCGCCGTCACGTCTTCTTCAGTCAGGGTTCGCCGAGCCTGCAAGTCGAACAGCGCACGCTTGAGGACGCCTCACATCGGGGCGTTGCAACTCAGCTGCGGCCGACTCGCGAAGGACAAGAGGTCGTCGTCGCCGTCGCCCCCGACTCGCTGCTTTGGTACGTCCAGCAAGGCGAGCCGCTGCACAACGCCGAGGGGGTCGCCGCCGGAGTCGCCGAACTTGTGACGGCCACCCCGGAGGTAGAGCGTGAATTTTTGGACGCCGATGCCACCGAGGCGGGGGCTGCCCGCCGTTATGACCTCGTTCAAATCATGCGAGCCTACCGGGAGGCGCGCTTCCGGCCGGAAGTTCTTCGAGCCTATGGCTACCGCTGCGCCGTATGCCAAACGGCCTTGAAGTTGGTGGACGCCGCCCACATCATCCCCGTCGCCCATCAGGGTTCGACGGACGAGGTCGACAATGGGCTTGCGCTCTGTCGCCTTCATCACGCCGCCTACGACAACTCCCTCTTGGGCGTCCGGGCGGACTTGTCGATTGTCACCAACCCGGCGATGGTGACGAAGCTACAAGGTCTTCGACTCATCGCCGGATGGGAAGAGTTCCGGGACCGGCTGCCGGGTTCGATTACGCCTCCGTCGCATCCCGACAATCGGCCTCGCCCCGAATATCTCCTGACCGGCCTCCGTGCCCGCCGGTGGGCCGACGACCTGATCGGTTGAACCTTTGACTCTTACGAGTGCGATTTCCACCTTCAAATCGCCGGCCCTCGACGTCTCAAACCGTAGCGAGGGGCGTCTCCATCCACCTTCGGCTCTTGTACGAATCGAGCACCGCGTCGGCCACGACCTGGGCGTTGAGCCCGTCGTAAAAGCTGGGGACCGCTTGCCGCCCCTCGACGATCGCCGAGATGAACTCCCACATCAGATCATAGCGGAAGACGGTCGCGGGCGCGCCCTCGGACGGATCGCGCGGGCTTCCCTCGGGCTTAAGGAACTCGTCGGGAACCGTCACCGGCGCCAGGTCGTGGCCGGTCTTGCCCAGCAGGATCGTGTTGGGTTCGTGCAGCCGGTAGACGGCCGAGCCCTCAGAGCCGTTGATCTCGGCCCATTCGTGGCCGAAGCCGTCGCGATGGTAGCCCTTCGCCAGCGTGGTCCCTTCCCAGACGCCCGTCGCCCCCGAGGCGAACTCGCCGATGATCGACGACCAATCGTCCACTTCCGAAGGGGCGCACGGCGCGCCGTCGGGGGTCTGGACGCGATCGGCGAAGCGGGCGACCGCGCCGCAGACGCAGGCGATCGGCCCCATCAGGTCGATGGCGAAATCGATCCGGTGGATCGTCATGTCGAACAGGTCGCCGGCCCCCGCCCGCTCCTTGTACTGCCGCCATCCCCAGCTTGTCTCGGGCCAGTCGAGGAACCGTTGCGACCGAAAGTGCCGAGGGGCCCCCAGCGCGCCCCCCTTGACCAGGCTGCGGAGGTAGCGCATCGAAGGGGCGAACCGGTACGTGAAGGCCGTCATGTGGACGACGCCGGCGTCGCGCGCCGCCTCGTACATCTCGCGGACTTCGACGGCGCTGAGGCCCAGCGGCTTCTCGCACATGACGTGCTTGCCCGCCCTGGCGGCGGCGACGGCGATCGGCTTGTGGGTGTCGTTGGGGGTGGCGATCACGACGGCGTCGATCGCGTCGGACTGGCAAAGCTCGATCGGGTCGGTCGTCGCCAACTCGACGTTCCACTCCGCGCGCCGCTTCTCGACCATCCTGGGGTCGGCGTCGCAGACGCCCGTCAGTCGGGCGCGCGGGTCGAGCCGGAGCCCCGGCTCATGATGGTAGGCGGTCACGGCGCCCGCGCCGATGAAGCCGACTCGGACGGGATTCGACGTCGAGAACGAAGGCATGAGAATCGATCCTCGCGGTATGCTTGTTTTTGCCCTGCGGCCCTACTATCCTGCACATTACTCCGCGCGTGTCCACCGTTGACAGGGGCGAAAGCGTAGACGAACAGAGGAATTCCGACGATGGCGAGTGACAAGCCGATCAAGGTGGCGATCATTGGACTAGGCTTCGGGGCCGAGTTCATCCCGATCTATCAGAATTATCCCGGCGCCGAGATGTACGCCGTCTGCCGTCGCGATCAGAAGGGGCTTGACGAGGCCGGCGACAAGTACAAGATCAAGGCCCGCTACACCGATTATCGCGAGCTGCTCAAAGACCCGGAGATCGACGCCGTCCACATCAACTCGCCAATCCCCGACCACGCCTGGATGTCGATCGAGGCCCTCAACGCCGGCAAGCACGTCGCCTGCACCGTGCCGATGGCCACCAGCGTCGAGGACTGCAAGAAGGTGGTCGACGCCCAGCGGTCCAGCGGCAAGGTCTACATGATGATGGAGACCGTGGTCTACAGCCGCGAGTACCTCTTCGTCCAGGAGCTTCACGAGAAGGGCGAGCTTGGGCGGATCCAGTTCCTTCGCGGCAGCCACCAGCAGGACATGGACGGCTGGCCCGAATACTGGCCCGGCCTGCCGCCGATGTGGTACGCCACCCACTGCGTCAGCCCGTGCCTGGCGCTTCTGGGCAAGCACGCCGAAAGCGTCGTCTGCCACGGCTCGGGACGGATTCGCGAAGACCTGATCGCCAAGTACAACAGCCCGTTCGCGATCGAAACGGCCACGTTCAAGATCAAGGACAGCGACGTCGTCGCCGAGGTCACCCGCAGCCTGTTCGACGTCGCCCGCCAGTACCGCGAGAGCTTCGACGCCTCGGGCAGCAAGAAGTCGTTCGAGTGGCAGCAGGTCGAGGGCGAAGACCCAGTCATCCACACCAAGAGCACCCCCGAGCGCCCGATCGCCGAGCCCGAGATCGCCCAGCGAGCCAAGGTGCCTGACTACGCCAAGCTGCTGCCCGAAGGCATCCAGCGGTTCACGCAGCCGGCGGCCATCCAGGACGCCGACCACCTGTCGTTCCTCCAGGGAGGCGGCCACGGCGGCTCGCACCCGCACCTGGTCCACGCGTTCCTCAGCGCCGTCAAGGGAGACCGCCCCGCCCTCCCCGACGCCGAGACCTCGGCCAACTGGACCATGGTCGGCCTCTGCGCCCACGAGTCCGCGATGAAGAGGGGCGACCGCGTCGCCATTCCGACGTTCTGAAGATGAGGCCGCGCCGGGGAGAGACGGCTTCGAGGGGGATTCACTCAACCTGATGCGTCCATCGCGCGGGACGACGGCGACGTTCATTCCCGCCGAACGCATGAGCAGGCGGCCGTGAGCGTGGCTCGGGCGAGGGAGCTCCATCGTGGCGATCGAACGGAGCATCATCGCCGCGGCCGTCCTGTTGGCCTTAGACGTGGCGTTCTCCGGTTCGGTCCTCAACTCAATGATCTTCTGCCCGATCTGGTTTCTCGTCAGCCTCCTGAAGAACGCGGTCCAACGTCCTGGCTGGAGACTCGCTCTTGTACGGATCGCCATTCCAGCCTTGACGTTGAGGATCGTTCTGGCCAACAACGCCTTTCAACTCAGGATCGCCAGGGCGAACGCTCGGCGAATCGTGGCGGCTTGCGAGGCGTATCACGCCGCCAACGGCAAGTTCCCCACGGATCTTCATGAGCTCGTGCCGCAATACATGCCTTCCGTTCCCGTCGCGAAACATTGCCTGGCGTGGGGCCGATTCATTTATTCCAGCTCCGACTCGGAAAGGCCCCTGCTCTTCTGGCACGTCGTTCCGCCGCACGGCCGGAGCATCTACGACTTTGAGACCCGGCGCTGGAGCTACCTCGATTAGCGCGGGTTGACTTCTATCGTACTGAGTCACATAATAAAAGTGAGATAGCCGAGCGGATTCCGAGGAGGCGAGAGGTTGGCCAAGCCGAGGTCTCGACAGGCCGAACGGCGAGCCTCTCCTTCTCGACTGCTGGGGTTCGTTCACACCAAATTGTTCCTGGGGCGGTGGACGGACCTGGGCTTGGACGACGACGACTTGCGGGCGCTCGAGAGCCAGATCCTGGCGCGGCCCGAGGGAGGGGCCGTCGTGCCGGATACTGGTGGGTTGAGAAAAGCGAGGTTCGCGTCGCCCAGAAGCAATCAGGGCAAGCGCGGGTCGGAGCGGGTCTGTTACGCTGTGTTTCCCAATCCGGGGCTGGTCGTCCTGGTCTTGGCCTACGGCAAGAATGAGAAGGACGACCTGGACCCCTCCGAGAAGAAGATGATCAAGGCGATGCTCGACGCGTATCAATCGCAGTTGAACAAAGGGCCTGGAAAATGAGCAAGATCGGTCGGGAGATCGTGGAGTCACTCCAGGAGTTCGGCGACGTCCTCGCATCCGGCGAGCCGCTGGAGAAGCACTTCACGATCCGATATTACGCCGTTCCCGAAGAGCCTTCGGAGTACGATGGTCCGGCGATCCGGGCGGTGCGGGACCGTTACGCCATGAGTCAGGGGGTGTTCGCGAAGTTCCTCTGCGTCTCCCCCGCCACGGTCCAATCGTGGGAGCAGGGCCGCCGCAAGCCGGCGCCGATCGCCCGTCGACTCCTGGACGAGATGGCCGCTTGCCCTGAACACTTTCGCGCACGATTCGCGGCCATGGTGGTCGAGAAAAGCCAGGTCAAGGCGTAACCATGAACATCAACGCGACTTTGAACGCCCCCGCGATCCGGGCTCGCGGGGTCGGCGTGCGCCGCAACGGCCGTTGGATTCTCAAGAACGTCGATTGGACGGTCGCTTCCGGCTCGTGCGTCGCGGTGCTCGGCCCCAACGGCAGCGGCAAAAGCACGCTCACGAGGGTGATCTCCGGCTACCTGTGGCCGACCGAGGGGGAGCTCTCGGTCCTGGGCGAGCGGTTCGGCTCGGTGAACCTCCACGAGCTGCGCGAGTCGCTCCGCCTGGTCCAGCCCACGGGCCTGGCCGAACCCGACGCCGAGGCGACCGCGTTCGAGGTCGCCCTCACCGGCGCGTTCGGGACGGTCGGGCTCTACGACGAGGTCGACGACGACCTTCGCGCCGAGGCCGAACGGCTGCTGACGACGGTCGGCCTCCGGTCGGTCCTCAAGACCCCCTACCAGAACCTCAGCAGCGGCGAGCGGATCCGATGCCTGATCGCCCGGGCGATGATCCGCAAGCCTCGCCTGCTATTGCTCGACGAGCCCACCTCGGGGCTCGACCTGCTCGCCCGCGAGCAAGTCCTCGCGACGATCCAATCTCTGTTCCAGAACGAGGGCGACCGGCCGACCGTCGTCCTCATCACCCACCACCTTGAGGAACTCCCTCCCGCCGTCTCCCACGTTCTGGTCCTTGACGAAGGCGCCGTCGCCGCGCAGGGCGCCCCCGAGGACGTGCTTCGTTCCGACCTGCTCTCGGCCGTCTACCGATGCCCTCTCGAAGTCGTCCAGACCGAGGGCCGCTACTACTCCCGCGTCAGCCCCGGGGCCTGGGACTCGCTGCTGGCCGGGAGTTGAGCCGGCCCGTCGGGGCGCCTCACCGTTGCCCCGACCCCTGACCCGCCGCTATTCTCGATCAACTTCGGGAAATCCGCACGGTTTGGGAGTTTCTCCACCATGACCCGCTCCACGACGATCGGCGTCCTCAATTTGTTCCTGGCGATCGGCCTGTTCCAGACGCCCCCGGCGCGCGCCGACGAGCCGGGCTACGACCGCAAGGAAGACGTCGTGTACGGCCGCAAATACGGCACGGCGCTGACGATGGACGTGATCGCTCCCAAGACGAACGCCAACGGCGTCGGCCTGGTCTTCATGGTCAGCGGCGGCTTCTTCTCGTCGCACGCCGCGATCCAGCCGGCCTTCTTCAAGCCGTTCGTCGACCGCGGGTACACGGTGTTCGCCGTCGTCCACGGCAGTCAGCCGCGGTTTCAGGTCCCCGAGATCATCGACGACGTCAACCGCGCCGTGCGGTTCATCCGGTTCCACGCCAGGGATTACAAGGTCGACCCCGACCGCCTGGGCGTCTTCGGCGCGTCGGCCGGCGGCCATCTCTCGCTGATGCTCGCCACGGCGGGGAAAGCCGGCGAGCCATCCGCCACGGACCCCGTCGACCGCGAATCGAGCCGGGTCCAGGCCGCGGCCTGCTTCTTCCCGCCGACCGATTGGCTGAACTTCGGCGAGCCGGGCCTGGAGAAGCTGAGGGCGACCGACTTCGACCCCCCTTTCCGCGCCGCCTTTGATTACCGCAAGCTCGACCCGACGACGAATCTCTGGATCGCCGTCGACGACGCCGACGAGCGCCGCGCGATCGCCCGCGAGACCTCGCCGATCACCCACGTCTCCCCCGACGACCCGCCGACCCTCATCATCCACGGCGACGCCGACAAGCTGGTCCCGCTCCAGCAGTCGGAATCGTTCGAGAAGAAGCTCCGCGAAGCCGGCGTCGCAACCCGCCTGATCGTCAAGAAGGGCGCGGCGCACGGCTGGCCCGGACTCGTCGACGACCTCGACCAGCTCGTTGATTGGTTCGACCAGCACCTCGCCAAGGCCGAAACCAAGGCCAAGGCCAAGGCGGCGCGCGTCGCGCCGGCCGACCAGGTCGAAACACGTCGAGGTTGATCGGAGGGCGTTCGCCGAGACGACGCCCACGTCCCGCCAGTTCGATCAGGCTACGACGGCTTGCCAGACCGCGCTGGCCGAAAGGTCGCGCGGCGAGGCGACGCCGGCCGGTCGAACGAGCGTGAACCGGCTGATCTCCGGCGTGCAGCCGTAGCGGATCGGGTGCTTGGCGCCGACCCCCTGACTCACGTACATCAGCGTCGGATCGATCCGGTAGAACCCGCGCTCGAACCGGCGGCTGAACCGGCTGGGCATCAGCACCGGGCCGATCACCGGCAACTGGACCTGACCGCCGTGGTTGTGCCCGCAGAGCATGAAGTCCCACCCCTGCGCGGCGGCCTTGTACGCAAGGTCCGGCGTATGACTCAAGAGCATCGAGAAATCGGCCTTGGGGATCGAATCCGAGGCGATCGCCGGCCCCCACGGGGCGCACGTCCCGCCGATCGTCAGGCGGCGGCCGTGGACGTCGATCGTCGCCACGTCGCCGTCGAGAACCGTGTACCCCGCCGCCGTCGTCGCACCGGCGATCGGGTCCAGCTCATGATGATGATCGTGGTTGCCGAGGATCGCGAACCGACCCAACCGGCCGGTCAGCTTCGCCAGCAACGGCGTGATCCAGGCGATGCAATCCGGGTCGTCGATGAGGTCGCCCGTGATGAAGACGAAGTCCGCCGGCTCGGCCGCCGCCGCATCGAAGACGGCCTCGAAATACCGCCGATCGTAAGCGTGCGGGAAATGCAAGTCGGTCAGATGGATGATCGACAGC
>CALCIC010000730.1 GCA_937907405.1 uncultured Isosphaeraceae bacterium
CGACTCGGGTCCGAGGTTGCCGGCGGCGTCGACCGCCTGGACGGCCACGCGCGCCTTGGCTCCCGGCTCAATCCCGAGGTCGCGCAGGTGCATCCGCACCGGCTCGCCGACCTTCCCGGCCGCCGGGATCGTGTACCGAGGCGCGTCGCGGCCGTCGACCCGGACGAGGAAGCCGATCACGCCGGCCGGGCCGTGGTCTTTCGGCGTCTGCCATTCGACCAGGCTCTCGCCCGGCGACAGGTCCTGGGAATGGAAGCCGAACCCGGACGGAGCGTCGGGAGGTTGGCGGTCCTCCGCCCCGAGCGTAACCATGAGGTACGGCGCCGACGCCCGGTTCGATTCGCGGCTGGCGACGTACCGATTCGGGAATGGGAACACCTTGAACTGTTCGCCGTCGCGCTTCCATTGCGTCCCCTCGTCGTCGAAGAGCACGAACCCGCCCGAGACGCCGGCGACCCGCGCGGCGACGACGGAGGGCTCGATCGCGAGGGTCTGCCAGCCATGGGCGTCGGGCGGAGTCGCCTCGGCCGACCGCCAGATCGTCCCCCCTCGACCGAGGATCACCTCGGCGAGATCGCCGCCGGTTCGGGTCCAGGGGACGTCGGGGTTGTTCCGAAAGGCGAAGCTCGACGCGCCCGGCTCCGGGGCGTCGCCGTCGGTCTTCCCCTCGACCCATTCCCCGGCGATCGTGCCGACCGTCAGGCGCGTCGGCGGCGGCTCGCCGACGTTCCGGAAATGCAAGGTCGCGCGCTCGACGACCCGGCCGCGGATCGGCCCTGGATCGACGTCGAAGAGGGAAAACTCCTGATACGACTTGACCTTCAACCGCCCCGATCCGCCGGGGCTCACCCGGGCCTCGGAATCGACGCTGCTGACTCGGGTATCCCTTGAAACCGGCAGGCGGACCTCGTCGCCCTTCGCCTGACCGACCGACAAGAGCGCCGACAGCATCATGGTGAAGAACCTCGCGCGGCCCCGACTTTGGAGATGGTGGTCTGGATCGATCCAGGCTACCGCTCCCCCGGGGCGTTCGCCAGGGGCCGCGCGTGGCCGGCGCGGTCATAACGGGAACGGGTTGCGCTCGGCGAAGCCCTGCTGGTGCCAGTACGGGTAGGCGAACGGCCGGGCGCTGGCGGCGTCGAGTTTGGCGACCTGGTCGGTGGTCAGGTTCCAGCCTACGGCGCCGAGGTTCTGGCGGAGCTGCTCCTCGTTGCGGGCGCCGACGACCACCGTGGCGACGCTCGGCCGCTGGAGCAGCCAGTTGAGGGCGACCTGCGGCACGGTCTTGCCGGTCTCCTCGGCGACCGCGTCGATGGCGTCGACGACATTGTAAAGGTACTCGTCGTCGACCTGCGGGCCGAGATCCTTGACCTTCTGGTTCTTGAGCCGGCTGGTCTCGGGCATCGGCTGGCCGCGGCGGATCTTGCCCGTGAGCCGACCCCAGCCGAGCGGGCTCCAGACCACCGCGCCGACCCCCTGGTCGAGGCCCAGCGGCATCAACTCCCACTCGTAGTCGCGACCGACCAGCGAGTAATACGTCTGGTTGGCGACGTACCGCGGCCAGCCGTACCTGTCGGAGACGGCCAGCCCCTTCATGATGTGCCACCCCGAGAAGTTCGAGCAGCCGATGTAGCCGATTTTGCCGGCGCGGACGAGCTGGTCGAGCGTGCTCAAAACCTCCTCGTGGGGCGTCAAGGCGTCGAAGCCGTGGAGCTGGAACAGGTCGATGTGGTCGGTCCCCAGCCGCCTGAGCGAGCCCTCGACGGCCCGGACAATGTGCCCCCGCGACGAGCCGACGTCGTTGGCCCCCGCGCCCCGGCGGAACGTCGCCTTGGTCGAGATCAACACCTGGTCTCGACGCCCCTTGATCGCCGCGCCGAGGATCGACTCGGCCGCGCCGTCGGAGTAGACGTCGGCCGAATCGAACATGTTCAGGCCGGCCTCAAGGCAGACGTCGATCAGCCGCGACGCCTCGGCGACGTCGCTTTGCCCCCACGCCTTGAAGAACTCGTTCGCGCCGCCGAACGTGCCGGTGCCGAAGCTCAAAACCGGCACCATCAGCCCCGAGCCGCCGAGTCGTCGGTATTCCATCGGAACATGGTCTCCTGATATCGAAAAGCGAAGCCGCGAAACCCGTCCGCGACCCTGACGGATCATCATACGGGCCTTGGAAAGCCGGGATCGAGAACTAATCGCCCCTTACGTCGACGCCGGGCCATCATCAATCCGGCCTCGGATCGTCTTCTTGACTCCCGACCGAAACCACCCGACGCAGGTCTCGAAGTCATCCGTCCAGTCGTCGTCGGGGAGGATCGCCACGGGCTGGAATTTGAGCAACTGGCCCGGGTCCTCCGACCTTGGAATCAACCAATCGGCGACCGTATACATGAACGAGTCCCACTGCCGCGTCGAGGGCTCGGTCGCCACGGCCAGCACGTCGAACTCGCCGAACCGATACGGTCGCGTGTCGGCACCGGTCGAATCCTTGCCGCCGCGCGTCCGCTGAGTCTCGACCACGAGCCGATCGGGAGAAAACCGTCGATAACCCTCCGACGCCGTCATCGGCCGCCCCGCCTTCATCCGCTGCAACTTAACCTGGACCTTCACTGGACCGGCTCCGTCCTCAAGCAGATAGTCGTACGGCGGGTCGCCCGAGGCCGCAAGGCTGCTCCACCCCGCCAACGCCCTGACGACGTAGATTTCGAACGCCGACTCCGCCAGGACTCCCCTAATGCCTCGCAGAGTGAGCGGTCCCGCCCGCGCGATCGCCTCCAGAACGACCTCCGCGGGCGTCCCTAGTTGTGCTTCCAGAGGGTGGATCGGGAACTCGCCTCGGAGCCTCTGAAAGACCTGCCGCCTCGTCTCAGCAGGGCTGGCGTCCAGAATCCGAACGATTCGATCGAACGCCCGATCCTCGCCCGACTCGGGCCGTCCGGCCGCGCCTCCGCGATAGTCGAGCACCTCGGACCTGCTGACCAGCACATGTCCGCCAATCTCGAAAGTCCTAAGACGGCCCTGCCGAATCAACTTGGAGACGGCCTGCCGCGTGACCCCTCGCAGCTTCGCGGCCTCTGACTGCGAGATCCAATCCGAAGGCTCCGACGCCCCCTCGATAAAATTGGTTGACAATGTAAACCGCCTCGTGTATTGTTCCCTGGGGTCGGCTTGCGTGGTCGTTGCAGGTGAGCTAAACTCGTTTAGTCGACATCCGTCCACAAACCGGGGCCTTGCATGAGCACGCCCGCGACGAACGGCGTTTTGCAGAACCAGTTGTCGTTCGACGGCCGGGAGAAGCTGGCCGCGCCGGGTTTCGAGCCATTGTACAGCACGGGGCTTGGCGATGCGTATGTGGCGGACTCGCTGGCGTTGCTGCGAGCGCTGCCCGACGATTCGGTGAACGTCGTGCTGACGTCGCCGCCGTACGCGCTCCACTTCAAGAAGGAGTACGGCAACGCGGACAAGGCAGACTACGTCGCGTGGTTCCTGAACTTCGGCCGCGAGATGTTTCGGGTGTTGAAGCCCGACGGCAGCCTCGTTTTGAACATCGGCGGCAGCTACAATCCCGGTTCGCCCACGCGGTCGCTCTATCATTTCAAGCTGCTGATCGAGCTGGTCGAGTCAGTGGGGTTTCATCTGGCGCAGGAGTGTTTCTGGTTCAACCCGGCCAAGATGCCGATGCCGGCGGAATGGGTGACGGTGCGGCGGGTTCGGGTCCGAGACTCGGTGGAGTACGTCTGGTGGCTCTCCAAAACGCCCTGGCCCAAGGCGAACAACCGGCGGGTTTTG
>CALCIC010000731.1 GCA_937907405.1 uncultured Isosphaeraceae bacterium
GCTGTGGCACAAGGCATTCGGTTGAGCCAACGTTCTGGTCGGCTCACGCGTCCCCCGGTGGATGGTTCATCCACCGGGGGATTCCCTTGCAAGAAGACGCCTTGAATGGGAGTCGAGGTTCCCTTCCCGTTGGACCGTGCTGGGACGAACGGTCCCCCTTTTGGTTTCCCAGTGCAGGTTGAGCAAGCGACGCTCACTTTCTTTTTTTTTCGGAAAACTCTTCCCGGTTCCTCAGCTTTGACGCTATAACAAGCGAGCGATCGACGACCCGCAGGATGGACCCCAGAGGAAATCGCTACGTGTATCCATGCTGGAACGCCCGAGCCGTCGGTCTGAATCTCTCGGCTCAAGACACGATCGAGATCGCGGCGAAAGCGGGGTTCGAGGGGGTCGATCTCCTGGTTCGCGACCTGGTGGAAGCCAGGGCGGACGTTGACGGCCTGCGCGGTCGGATGGACGACCTGAACCTGCGCGGGGGGGCCTGGCCCCTTCCCATGGACTGGAAGAACGACCGTGAGGCGTTCGAGCACGATCTCAAGCGGTTGCCCGCGTACGCCGCGACCGCCCGGAAATTGGGACTCGAGCGCACGGGAACCTGGGTGCGGTTCGAGACCGACCCGGTTGAGGACGTGGATCGGCTCTCGGAGGCCGATCGGGCGCGGTTAGCCGATCAGGCGACGGCCTGGCAGATCGACCGCCTGGGGCGGATCGCTCGGATTCTCGACGATCACGGCAGCCGGCTGGGTCTGGAGATCATCGGCTCGCAAGTCGCGCCCAGCGGTCGAGGGGTGCGGCTGGTCGGGACGTACGCCGAGCTTCGCCGTCGCTTTCAGAGGCTGACGGCCGAGCATCCGAACGTGGGTGTTCTGGTCGACGCCTTCCACATCTTCGCCTCGGGCGAAGCCGTGGACGATGTGCTCCAGGGGGGCGCGGAGTCCGTCGCGTGGGTTCATCTTGCCGACCCCGCCCAGCTCGATCGGTCGAGCCTGCGGGACGAGGAGCGAGCGCTGCCTGGAGAAGGCGGCGCGGGCGTCTGCGAGGTCTTGCTTGCGAGCCTCGCGAAAGCCGATTACCAGGGACCGATCACGGCCGAACCCCTGGGGCGCTGCCGAGCGCTTGAGGGACTGGCCCCGCCGTCGATCGCGATCAAGACGCGCGAGTCGTTACGACGCGTCTGGCCGGAGGCGCATCCCCGCCGTCAAGGTCATGACGAGCGACGGCCTTCCCCGATCAGACGGGAACGGCTTCCAGGCTCTCTTTGTTGACGCGCTGGGGCGCGATCTCTTCACGGTAGACGGGAACGTTGTGAGGAGCCTCGATCCCGATCCGGATCTGGTTGCGGTCGATCTTGACCACCGTGATGACGATGTCCTCGCCGATCACGATCTTTTCGCCCAGCTTCCTGCTTAGAACCAGCATTGGAAAATCTCCCGGATGTCGTTGGTGGTGAGCCTTCGAGAGCGACGGTTTCGTCGCGGCAACGATCCCTACAATTAGCAGATCGCGTGCCGAGAGCCTTTGAATTCTCCGGTCGCCCGACCTAACCGCTGGCTCGATCGAGTGTTAGCAAAATTTGCGGGTGCCGTTTTGAAATCCAGAGTCGGACTACGGAGTGTCAACATCGCCACTCGTTCCCGACGACGCTTGTAAAAACGGGAAGTCGGATTGACACCTACGCCGAGGCGAGGCGGAGCGGGCGGAAGCCGACGGCGTCGGCGGCGACGCAATGGTATCGGACCTTCCCGCGGAGCCCCTGGACGGCCCGCGACCACTGATCCTGTGTATGGAGGTGGCCGTAGACGCAGGTCGAGACCTCATGGCGCTCGAACAGCTCGATCCAGGGGCCGGGACGGCCGAACGGGTCGAAGGGGGGGTGGTGCCAGAGCATGTAGAGAGGTTCTCGGGCCTCGGTCCGCAGCGCGAGACCGGCGTCGATCGCGGATCGGGCCGCGACGAGCCCGCGATCAATCTCCGCCGTTTCGGCGGCGGTCGGCTGATCGCGGGGCAGGGGGGCGGCCCGCGCCCCCGCGACGACGACCCCGCCGACGCGCACGGCGTCGCCGTCGACGGCGCTCAACGTGCGCCTGAGCATCGGCCGGATCTTGGCGACGTCGTTCCACCACCGATCGTGGTTGCCCGGGGCGAGCACCTTGGAGCCGGGAAGCTCGTCCAGCCACTTCAGGTCGGGCTGAAGGTCGCGATGATTCCTCGCCATCGAGATGTCGCCGGGCACGAGCACGAGGTCGTCAGGCCTCACGGCTTCTCGCCAATGGGCCTCGATCCGAGCCACATGATCACGCCAGCGGCCGGCGAATCGTTCCCGGGAGTCGGGGTTGGCCAACGACAGGTGAAGGTCGGAGATCGCCCAGATGTTCATGCCGCCGCGCCTCGTCCTCTCGTGCTCGGGAACCACTGAATTCACCACGGAGCGCGGGGGCGAGTTGGGCCGCGACCTCCTCCGTGGCGGTCTCCTCCCGGTTTCCGTCGAACGGCTGTTCAATCGCTCGGTTCGGCGTTTTTCAACCGCGCCAGGAAGTCGCGAACAAAGGGGTTGGAGCGTTTCTCGGCGCCGATGGTGGTGGTTGGACCGTGTCCGGGATGGATCTTGGTGTCGTCGGGGAGACTGAGGAGACCCTCGACGATCCCCTTCATCAGCGTTTCATGATCCCCCTCGGGGAAGTCGGTGCGGCCGATCGAGCCGGCGAACAGGACGTCTCCGCCGAAGACGAACGCGGGGGAGTAGGTCCTGCAGATGAAGACCACCGAGCCCGGACTGTGGCCGGGGATCTCGCGGACCTCGAAGGTGAAGCCGCCGACTTCGAGTTGTTCGCCGTCGTCGACCAACCGATCGGCCGGCGGGCTCACGACCCTGGCGCCGAACGGCGCGCTGAGGTTGAGCATGGGATCGGTCAAAAGTTTTTCGTCGTTGCGACCGATGATCAATGGGGCGTCGGGGTGCGCTTGCTTGAGCGCCGCGTTGCCGGCGATATGGTCGACGTGGCCGTGGGTGTTGAGGATGGCGGCCAGGGTCCTCCCGTCGTGCTTCAACAACTCGATGATCGTCTCGACGTCGAAGCCCGGATCGATGACGACCGCGTCGGTTCGATCCGGCGCCGAGATTGCGTAGGCCATCTGGCCGAACGGGGCCGATTCGATCACGTCGATGGTGTACTCAGCCACGGGTGGTCGGCTCCTCTCGCCGGGTCGTCATCGCTTGCGAACGCCGCGCGCCGCAATTGTCGCCGTAATCGTATCCGAGATGAAAAAAAAAGGCGAGTTGCCCGCGACGTCGTCGATCCACGTGTTACACTCAACTGCGATTCGTCGTTGCATTCTTGTTCAAGGATCGCGATGGGTCTGAATCCGGGGCGGGGGGAGCCGCGGGCGACGGAACGTTGCAAGTCGAATCGTGGCCGTCGCATGCGTCGGCCCGAGTCGCTATTCGTTCCTGCGCCCTCGTCTGCCGGGATGGAAACGCCATTTCCGACACGTCGATTTCTAATCCGGGGAAGGCCAAATCATGGCTTCAAATCGAACCCGAAGACGAGGCGGACTGATCGCCGAACCCCGATTGTCGAGCCGAACGCGAAGTCTCACCGCCTCGGCGCTGCTGCTCGCCGTCGCGATCGCGGCCGACGCCCCCAAACCGAATTCCGACGCGCCTTCCCCGGAACCCAAAACGGAACAATCCCAGCCGCGGCCGAAATCCGAATCCCCCGGCGCCGATCCGGTTCGCGCCCCCGAGCAGGTGGCGCTCTCGAACGGCGGGACCTCGGCCCGGTCGGCG
>CALCIC010000732.1 GCA_937907405.1 uncultured Isosphaeraceae bacterium
TTGCGCTTCGGGCTTGTATTTCAAGGCTTCGCCACCACCTTCTCCTCATGAGCCAGGTTTTCTCCTCCGCCTCCAGATTCGTGTGTTGTGCCGATGCTCTCTCCAGAAGGTGGTCCGACCATGAAGCCCATGATGCGCATACTCCTCGTCGGCCTGCCGGCCGTTCTCACCTCGGCCTCGGTCCACTCGGCGACCATCGAGCCCGTTCCGTTCAAGGTTCCGGCGAAGCTCGACGACGTGGCGAGCGTCGTCTCGCCGTCGCGGATCGAGCTTGGCGGATGGCTCGGCGCCCGGGTCAAGGCCAACGCCGCGAACCGCTTGCGGAACGTCGACCTGGAGCCGTTGCTGGCGGGGTATCGCAAGCGGCCGGGGAGCCATCCCTGGATCGGCGAGCACATCGGCAAGTGGCTGCACGCGGCGACCCTGGCCTGGGTCGACGAGGGAGACCCGGCGCTGAAGGCCAAGCTCGACAAGGCCGTCGCCGAACTGATCGCCTGTCAAGAGCCCGACGGCTACCTCGGCACCTACGTCCCAGAGAAACGGTTCGGTCTGTTTCAGGGAGCCGACTGGGACGTCTGGTCGCACAAGTACAACCTGATCGGCCTGCTGACCTATTACCAGTACACCGGCGATCAGCCCGCGCTCGACGCCTGCCGACGGATGGGCGACCTGCTGGCCTCGACGTTTCCGGCCGGGCGGAGCATCATCGCGGCGGGGACCCACGGCGGCATGGCCTCGACCAGCGTGCTGGAGCCGATGGTTCTGCTCTACCGGTTCACCGGCGAGGAGCGGTATCTCGAGTTCGCCCGCTACATCGTCTCGTCATGGGACGAACCCAACGGCCCCAAGGTGCTGGCCTCGCTGGCGGCCGGCAAAGGGGTGGACGAGACGGGCAACGGCAAGGCGTACGAGATGCTCTCCAACCTCGTCGGCCTCTGCGAACTGGCGCGCGCCGTCGGAGATCGAAAGTACCTCGACCCGGTGATCCACGCCTGGAAGGACGTCGTCGCCAACCGGCTGTACATCACCGGATCGGCCAGCGCCGGCGAGCACTTCCACGCCGACCACGTCCTGCCCAACCGGGTGACCGCCCACATCGGCGAGACCTGCGTGACGACCACCTGGATTCAACTCTCGCTCCAGTTGCTGCGGCTCACCGGCGAGCGTCGCTTCGCCGACGAGCTCGACCGGTCGTTTTACAACCACCTGACCGCCGCCCAGCACCCCGGCGGCGACGACTGGTGCTATTACACGGCCCTCGAAGGCCGCAAGAAGTACGACGCCGGCATCACTTGCTGCCATTCCAGCGGCCCGCGCGGCATGGTGCTGGCGGTCCAGGCGGCCTATCTGGAACGGGAATGGAAGGGCCGCGACGCGGTCGTCGTCTCCACGTTGGAAACCTCGAAGGCCGCCCTCCGGCGCGACGGTCAAGAGATCGTGATCGAGCAGCGGAGCGAGTTCCCCAATGCGGGACGATCGACCCTCGTGGTTCACACGCCCAGGCCGATCCGTCTGGCGATCCTGGTCCGAATGCCGTCCTGGAGCCCGAGGTTCGCCACGGCGATCCAGAACGCGGAGGTCGACACGCTGGTTGAGGACGGCTACGTCGCCTTGACCTCGGACGGCTGGAAGGAGGGGGACGAGATCGAGCTCTCGTTCGACCTCAAATCGACGATGGTCGACGGCGGCGCCTCGAACCCCGATCGCGCGGCGATGACCTGGGGGCCGTTCGTCCTGGCCTACGACGAGGCCCGCAACCCCGGCGGCGCGCCGGCCCGCGCCGTGGGATTGGCAACGGGTGAACGTCTCAAGCGGCTCCCGGCGCCCCCCTTCGCCTTCGGCGGCAAGGTGGTCGGCCGGGATTCGGACGACTCCAGGCCGGCCGTGTTCGTGCCGTTCGCCGACGCCGGGTCGACCGGAGGCCGGTATCAGGTCTGGCTCCGCGCGCCCGGCGTCGCGCTGGCCAGGAACGACTCGCTCCTGGCCGACGCCGACGAGAGCCGATCGCGGCCCGGCAACGTCGGCGGCTCGATCAACGACGGCGATCCCCAAACCTTCGTCGTGACCTACAACGACCGCCGGGCGTCGGAAGACTGGTACGCCCTGACGCTGAGCCGACCCGCGACCATCGGCCGCGTGGTGTTCCATCACGGCCGGACGTTCCACGACGGCGGCTGGTTCGACGCCAGCCGAGGCAAGCCGCGCGTCCAGGTTCAGCGCGAAGCCGACGGCCCCTGGGAGACCATCGGCGAACTGGCCGACTACCCGGCCACGACCGCCAAGACGTCGGCCGCCGTCAAGCCGGGCCAGCCGTTCACGCTTCGGCTTAAGGAACCCGTCGCCGTCCGCGCCGTCCGGGTCGTCGGCAGCCCCGCCGCCGGCGACAACCCCAAGCAGTCCTTCTCGTCGTGCGGCGAGATCGAGGCGTTCGCCGACTGAGAGGCTGTCCGGGAAGTCCGGCTCGATTGGATTGCGCACGAACATAAGCATAACGTGCTGATGCGAGCATCCCTTCTCCCC
>CALCIC010000733.1 GCA_937907405.1 uncultured Isosphaeraceae bacterium
GGCTGGTCCACCTTGATGGTCGGCGGCAGCACCTTGTGATGCAAGGCCAACGCGGCCTTGATCAGCCCCGCCGCGCCGGCCGCGGCCTTGGCGTGGCCGATCTGCGACTTCACCGAGCCCAGCGCGCACCACCGACCCTCCGGGCGGGCGCCGCCGTAAACCTCTTCAAGCGCCGCCACCTCGACGCCGTCGCCGACCCTGGTGCCGGTGCCGTGGCCCTCGATCAGCTCGATCGAGTCGGGGGTAACGCCCGCCTGCTCGTAAGCCTGCCGGAGCGCCTTGACCTGTCCGCTCGCCACCGGGGCGTAGATCGACTGCCCCTTGCCGTCGCTGGAGGCGCCCATCGACCGGATCACGGCGTAGATCCGGTCGCCGTCGCGCCGGGCGTCGTCCAGCCGCTTGAGCACGACCACGCCCAGGCCCTCGCCCAAAATCGTGCCGTCGCCCGAGGCGGCGAACGGCCGGGCGTCTCCGCTGGGGGAGAGGGCCGGCGTCTTGCTGAAGCACATGTACATGAAGATGTCGTTGAACGTGTCGAGCCCCCCCGAGAGCGCGACGTCGCAACGGCCGGAGGCCAGCTCGTGCATCGCCAGGTTCACGGCCCCCAGCGAGCTGGCGCAGGCGGCGTCGACGACGCAGTTGGCCCCCCCCAGGTCGAGCCGGTTGGCGATCCGACCGGCCGCCACGTTGCCCAGCAGGCCGGGGAACGAGTTCTCCTGCCAGCCGACGTACGAGTCGGAGATCCGCCGCACCACGTCGTCGGCCGTCGCCTTGTCCACCCCCGCCTCGTCGAGCGCCCGCTTCCAGATCGGGTGGCCCAACCGGGCGCCGAGGGGGATGACCAGCTCAAGCGTCCCGGTCACTCCGAGGATCACGCTCACGCGGTCGCGGGCGAAGTCGCTCCCCTCGCCGCAGCCGGCGTCTTCAAGGGCCTTGCGCGCGACCAGCAGGCCGAGCAACTGGGTGGTGTCGGTCGCCTCCACCGTGTGCGGAGCGATCCCGAAGTCCAGCAGCGGGAAATCGACCGGCGAGAGGAAGCCTCCCCGCCGCGCGTAGGTTCGGTCGGCCGCCTTCGGGTCCTGATCGAAATAATCCTCGGGCCGCCAGTGGGTGGGGGGCACTTCGGTGATCGCGTCCAGTCGGTCGCGGATGTTGGACCAGTAGCGCTCGAGGCCGTCGGCCATCGGGAACAGGCAGCCCATGCCGATGATGGCCACCGGGACGGGTCGCGAGGAGTCGGCCTGAGTCAAGTCACTTCCCTTTCGAGCGTCGATGCGGGCTGGGTGGGGGCTCTCGGTCATCCGGGCGGCCCAACGGCTGTGGGGCGGATCAGCTATGTTAAAGTCCCGCGTTCCGGTTCTCAATCTCTTCACGGTGCAACGGCGCCAATCGAGGGACGCCGGGGGGGAGCGAAACGCCCTGAAGGGCGGCGAAGCGGGCGCGCGCCAAAACGGCCGCGCCGTAAAGGATGTTGAGCGAAATCGTGGCGACCCGGCGGTTTTCGGCCTGCTCCAGGAACGAACCGCGGACCCAGTCGTTGAACGCCGCCATCGCCGGCCCGCACCAGATCTGGTAATCGACGGTTCGGCTCGGCTCGCCGGCGTTGGCCCAGTTCGACGACCGCCCCAGGTACCAGCGGAACACCAGGGCCATCTTGTGCTTGGGATCGGCCTCGGCGCGGACGATCTGGGCCGGGTCGCGACGCTCGAAGAACGCGCGGGTCTGGTCCCAGACGGTCGCCAACGGCTCGCGGAGGATCGTCTTCTCAAGGCTCTGACGGTCGGCGTCGGGGATCTGGTCCAGACCGTCGTGGGCGCGGTAGTATTCGTAGAGCTTCGCCGCGCGCATGGCGAACATGGTCCCGCGCTTGAGGACCTGGACCTTCACCCCCATCTCGAACATGTCGGCGGCAGGCGCCATGGCGACGTCGGCCTGCTGGGCCTTGGCGAGCATCGCCCGCACGGCGTCGGACGTACCCGCCTCGACGCACGACTGGTTCACCGACCCGGTCACCAGATACGACGCGCCCATCGCCGTCGCCCCGGCGGCCGCCCAGGGGGTCGAGATCCCCCCCGCCGCGCCGATCCGCAGGGGCCGGTCGTACCGATGCTCGGCGGCGATTCGATCTCGGAGCGCGATCATGGTGGGCAGCAGCACGACCAGCGGTTGATTGTCGGTGTGCCCGCCGGAGTCGGCCTCGGCCGTCAGGTCCTCGGCCATCGGGATCGTCGCGGCCATCGCCGCTTGTTCCGGAGTGATCGCTCCCTGTTCCACGAGCGCCCGCAAGTGACGCTCGGGGGCCGGCGACAAGAACTTGCGGGCCACCTCGAACCGCGACGCCTTGGCGATGATCCGGTTGGGCGCCACCACCCGGCCGCGATCGTCGCGATGAATTCCAGCCACGCGATACCGGACGACCGGCAGCGTCAGGTCGAGAAACGCCGACGCCTCCACCAGTCGCACCCCGCGACGCAGATACAGGTCGACGACCGCCGATTCCAGGGCCCCGTCCTGAGGGCTGTGAATCAAGTTGAAGCCGTAAGGTGCTTTGTTCCCCAAACTGTTCTGAATCCGTCGGACCGCCTCGTCGACGGCCTCCAACGCCAGGCCCGCCGCGCCGAAAATTCCGAGCATGCCGGCCCGGCTCATCGCC
>CALCIC010000734.1 GCA_937907405.1 uncultured Isosphaeraceae bacterium
GTTCAACTACATCACCCGGATCATCATCCAGGAAACGGCCGTGCTGCTCCTGGATTACAACCGGCACGCCGTGCCGCTCGACCGCCTCTCGTGCTCCAGCCGCGGGGAGCGCCGCGCGTATCAACTCTGGCTGGCCAAGCGGCTGCGGATCGATCCGGACGAGGTTCGGCTGCCCGACCTGATCGTCGAGCCGTCGGACGAAGTCCAGCGCCGGTCCCGCGCCGAAGCGGCGGAGCGGTCCGAAGCCGCCGGGTTTCTGGAGACGGTCGAGTTCACCGCCATCGACTTTCTGAGCGACGATCCGGAGCGCGACGCCGAGATCAAGGCGCGGTTCGGCGAGCAGGTCGCCTGGCTCGTCGGTCACGACCGCGAGCAGAACGTCCGCAAGGCGTTCCGCAGCTTCCCGCTTCACGAACTGCCGCTCGCCCAGCGGACCATCAACCCCTACGTCTTCTACGACCGCTACCTGTCGCGCGGGCGGATCGTGTTCTTCCCGCTCATCGTCGCCGCCGGACTCTTCAAGAGCGCGGTGGTCGCCGTCCGAGGCGTCTACAAGGGGGTGCTTGAAGTCCTCGACCCGCGCGTCACCCAGGAGCGCGAGGTTCCGGCCGACACCTACTGGGCCGCGCTCCGGAAGATCCACCGGATGCGCAAGCCGGCGTTCATGGGCTCGCTCCGGCTCCGCGCCCGGTTCGACGTCGAATACCTGGGGCTTCCCTTGCCGACGGCGCCGGAGACGATCGCCGCCGATTCCTTGATGGAGAAGGACCTCGACTTCATCGGCGCCTCACGACAGGACCGGATCATCGCCGAGCAAACCAGGCGCGGCCACGTGCGGCGGCTGGAGTGGATCAACCGCTGGCTGGTCCGGTTCGACTGGAGCTTCGACCGACTGCCGTCGTACCTGGCCCGCGAGATCCCGTACCTCTCCGACCGGGGGGGCGAGGCGCTGCGGGCGCTGGTCGCCGCCTGGGTGCTCGACCACGACGACGTCGCCACGCTGTCGTTCTCGATCGAGGCGCTGAACACCCTGATGGAATACGCCGCGCGCCCCGACTCCGATCTCAAGGCGCTTCCCCCCGGACTCCCCGACCCGGTGGTCAACCTCCGGCAGCTCTGGCATCCGGTCCACCGCTCCCGCCGCAAGTGGGCCGAGCTGTTCGACCTGCCCTGTTTCCCCGCCTACGATCAGGCCGCGCGAAAACGGATCGTCAAGCTGTTGCGCCGCCATCGCCGGATGGCCGGCGGCTGGGCCCGGGTGGTGCTAGGGCAGGGGGGGGAGGACCCCTGGGACGAGGTCCGGGGGCGGATGCACGAAGTGATGCTCAGGACCGACCTCTGGAGCGATCAGATCCTGGTCCTCCGCGCGGTGCAGACGCTCACCATGCTCGACGTCCAGCACAACTCCGAACTGGTCTGGACCCTGGGGGGCTACAGCCGGGGCGAGGGGGAGGGAGACGACGTCGGCGCGCCGCCGTTCTCGACGGCCGAGGACGACGAGAACGGCGGCGCGGCCGACGACGATCGGCCGGGGGACTGGTGGGTCCATACCGCCGAGAGCCGACCGAACAGCGAGGCGTGATCGATCTCATTGAACCTTCGACTCGGGACCGAACCGGTCACAGCCGGGCGGTCAGGGCCTCGACGAGTCGGTCGTTGGCCGTCCCCCAGCGATACTTGGCCGCCACGGCGAACCCCAGATCGACCCGCCGCTCCCGTTCGAGCGAACGGTCGAGCAGGTCGCGGAGGGTCGCCGTGATGGCCGACTCGTCGCAGGGGGGGAAGTACCAGCCAGCCGGGCCGCCGATCTCGGGAAGGGCCGTGGAGTCGGCGAGGGCGACGGGGACTCCCTGGGCCATCGCCTCGACGACCGGGATGCCGAAGCTCTCGCAGAGCGACGGGAACACCAGGGCGGTCGACTCGGCGTAGGCGGCGCGGAGGGGCTTGCCCTGGCGATAGCCCGGGAGCCGGATCACCGCCCGAGGGCCGACCGCCGCGACGGCCTCGCGGAGCGGCTTGACCTCGTCGGGATCGCCGGTCCCCAGCAGCACCAGGGCCAGGTCCCCCGAGGCGACCTCGCGGAGGGCGGCCGCCGCCCGGATCAGGCGGATCAGGTTCTTGCGGGTCTGGAAGTTGGCGACCGACAGCAGATACGGCATTCCCGGGGGCAGTCCGAGGTCCTCGCGGACGCGGTCGCGCTCGGCGCGGCGGCAGGGCTCGAAGAACAGGTCCTCGGCGGCGTTGGGCACGTGAGTGACGCGGTCCTTGCAGTCGGGGAACGATTCGATCAGCCGCTGGGTGTTGAACTCGGAGACCGACAGGATCAGGTCGGCCCGCTGAAACGCGGCGGCCATCATGTCGCGACTCTTGGGGGGGCCGAACCGCAGGTGCTGCAAGACGTCGTGGCTGGTGACCGCCCGCCGGGCCTTGCGCGAGGGGACGAAGTATTCGGCCGGCGAGTAGACCCAGTCGGCCGGCCCGGCGATCCGCTCGATCGAGGGCCACGACTGGAGCCGCCACCATCGCAGCAGCTCGCGGGTCCGCAGGAACAGCTCGCGGCGGGG
>CALCIC010000735.1 GCA_937907405.1 uncultured Isosphaeraceae bacterium
GCCGCCGTCATCCCGACCCCCGCGGTGAGGCCGACCCCGGCGATCATCCCGTGAGCCAACCTCCCCAGCGGCCACCGCCGCAGCGTCACGCCTTCACGACCGACCGCGACCACCACCCAGGCGGCCAGAAGGGCGCACGCCGGATACGCGGGGAGGTAATAGTGGATCAGCTTCGTCTGAACGCATTCGAGCATCATCATGGGTCCGACCGCCCAGGCGAGCAGGAAGGCGAGGCTCTTGTCGACCTTGCGCCTTCGCCAGGCGGCCAGGACCGCCATCGGAACCAGGCACGACCAGGGGAAGAAGGCGACCGTGGAGAACGCCGCGTAGTAGCCGGGGAACGCGCCGTGCCGCTCCATCCCGGTGGCGACTCGCTGGACGAGCTGCTGGTTGACCGCGACCTCGAAGAACCGGCCGTTCGAGCCCAGCAGCATCAAGAGATACCAGGGCGCGGTCAGGATCGCGAAGCCGACCAATCCTCGACGCGGACGGAGCCGACGCCAGACGTCGGCGACGGGGCATCCCCACCACCAGGCGAGCAAGCCGGTCGTCGCCAACATCGCCGGTCCGACGGGGCCCTTGGTGAGCACAGCCAGGCTGAGCAGCACCCAGAACGTCGCGGCGAGCTTCGGCGCGTCGCGCCGGCTCAACTCCCAGAGGCAGAACTGGCAACCGGTAAGCCAGAGCAAGAGCGTCGCGTCGGTCGTCGCCAGCTTCGATTCCACGACCATGATCGGCGCGACCGCGAGCATCAACGCCGAGATCAAACCGACCCGGGGGCCGAACATCCGCCGGCCGAACAGCCAGGTGAGCAGGCAGACCGCCGTCCCCGCCAGGGCCGAGGGCAGCCGCGCGCCGGCCGGGTTCTCGCCGACGACCGCCGTCGTCAGGCCCATCAGCCAGTAGATCAAAATTGGTTTATGATAGCGGGGTTCGCCGTTGAACGTGGGGAACAGCCAGTCGCCCCGGGCGCGCATCTCGTGGACGGCCACGGCGTTGCGGGGCTCGTCGCGATCCCAGAGGCCGGTCCGCGCGTTGCCCGCCAGGAACAGCGTCAGGCAGACGGTCGCGATCAGCGCGGGCTCGCGCCAGGATATCGAACCGAGGGCGTCCCTGCCCATAAGCGAGTCCTCCGGGTCCTGTCCCTCCTCAAGAAGGGATCGTCGCGGCGATACGTTGCCGTCGCCGCGTAGTATAATCGGACCTGAGAATTCGGCGAGACGGATTCCGTCACCGCCGACGCTTTCAAACGACGGAGCCGAAATGACGGAAAACCACCAGACCGAGGCCGCCTGCCTCCTCCAGTCCGGCGCGCTTTATCATCACCGGATCGGCCTCCAGCCGGAGCAGGGCGAGTTCGTCTTCGCCGGCTTCAAGCAGGGGGCGTTCTCGCTGTACTTCGGCGACGCGCCGATCTTCCACTTCGACCTTGAAGGCCGCTGGCAGCGGGCCTACACTCGCGACCTCCATTATCTGAAACGCCTGGACGGCTCGATCCACGAGATCAATCGCGTCCGCGAGGGATCGAACCTCGTGCTCAAGCGCCGGATGCTCGACGAGGCCGAGTCCCGCCGGCTTGATTCCGAGATCCGCGAAGTCGCCCGAACCCTGCGATCGGACGTCGACGCGCGGACGCTCCGGATCGAGAGTCCGCCGCTCGCGAAGGCCAAGGCGATCGACTCCGCCGCGCTGGGCTCCTTCCTGGACCGGATCGCCGGTTGGGACGATTCGGCCTGGAGCGCGCATCGCCGGCTGTACAACGACGTCTACGGGCCGCTGCCGTTCACGCCGCCGAGCTGCCAGAACGCCGTGATCCTTCAGGCGACTCGGGGGGACGCCGGGGGGCGAAGCTTCGGCGGCGGGGAGGCCCACCCCCACGCCGTTCGCACCCCGCGCGAGTTCGCCGAGCACCTGCGGACCGTCGTCGCCCTGATCGGCGGCCGGCTGCATCAGACGAAGGCCGTCTTCCTCGCCGGGGCGGACGTCCTTCGCCAGCCGATCGACGACGTGCTCGGTTATTTCGACGCGATCGGTCGCGCGCTGCCGTTGAGCACGGCGATTGAACACATTCATGTGTTCATCGACGACTTCTCCGACCCCGTCCCCGGCGTCGAGTTACTCGAAGCCGCCCGGAAACGTCGGCTCTCGCACGTCGCCCTGGGGATCGAATCGGGAGATCCAGTCGTCCGGGGGCTTTACGGCAAGACCTGGCCGGACGAGGCGGTCCGGGACTTCGTCTCGCGCGCCAAGGCGTCGGGCGTCGAGCTGAGCGTCTTGACCCTCGTCGGCGCGGGGGGGGCCGAACGCGGGGCGGATCACGTCGCCGCCACCGCGCGCCTGATCGAGTCGCTGCCCCTGGCCCGCGGCGACCTCGTGTTCCTGCTCGACGACCGCGAGATCGCCGGGTCGACGATCCCCGGCGCGACGCCCCTCGACCAAGCCGCGTGGTCCGCGCAGCTCGAACAGCTTCGCCAGGCCCTTTCGCCGCTCCGCGATCGGGGCGTCAAGGTGCTGCCGTACAGCATGGCCAAGCAGTGGGCGTGAGACGGCCCAGGCTGCTGACGCGCGAGTCGCCGTCACCCTGGCCGATGCGCGAACACGAACCATCCCCCCGCGCGGAGGCTGGGTAGCCATCGGGGGTTTGAGATCGGCTGAGCGGTCACCTCGTCGAGCGGGACGACCTCGTCAATGACGAAGCCGGCCGATTTCAGGTCGCGATTCAGCTCGGCCCAACGGTAAAGGTGGACCTCCATGCCGGGGATGCCTCGATAGGTCATCCGCCGGTCGCCGATCTCGCCCCGTCGGGTGATCCAGCGCCGCAACTGGCCGAGCAGCCATTTGCGACCCTGGGGGTCGCGGAGGTTGAGCCAGAGGTTGTGAGCGTGCAGCGCGATCCGGCCTCCCGGGCGGAGGACCCGGAACGCCTCGCGGAGCGCCCGGCGCCGCGGCTCGCGGCCTCGGATCATCCCCAGAGTGCTGAACATGGATAGCGCGTAATCGAATTCCGAGTCCGGGAAGCAGCCGAGATCGCAGAGGTTGGCCTGCACCGCGAGCAACGCGCCGCCGGCCTGCTCGGCTTTGCCGCGCGCGATTTCGAGCATCGTCCGGGACATGTCCACCGCGACGACGTCGAAGCCGCGCGACGCGAACCGGACGGCGTGCCGGCCCGCGCCGCAGCCCAGGTCGACGAGTCGCCCCGGCGACGTGAACCGCTGGTCGAGGGCCCGCGCGTCGGCGTCGAACAGCGGGTGACCAGCGAAGTACGCGTCCTCCTCGGCGGCGAGTCGGGGCGTGTGCAGGTACTCCCAGAGGGGCGGATCGACCCCCTCGGGCATCCGCCAGGACGGGGGGACGCGGCGGGCGCTCATCGGGCGGTCCTCATGTGTCCAGACGCGTGACGAGCACCGTCCCGGATCGGGGCGCGAGTTCCAGTCCTCGGACGAAGCCGCCGTCGACCGGAACGCCCTCGCGCGTCCACGGATCGATCAACTCGACGCCGTCGGCCGCCTGGTCGTGGACCGGGAGATCGAGCCGTTGCGTCGCCTTGCCGGCGTTGAAGGCCACGAAAACCACGTCGCGGTCGAGCTTGCACCCGTGGGCGAAGACGTCGCCCGCCGCGTGCAAGACCCGGAACGCGCCCCGCCGCAACGCCTTCCGCGACTTCCGCAGATCGATCAGCCGCTGGAAGTAGCGGAGCAGATCGTAGTCCCAGGAATCGGGGGCGTGCCAGGGGAACGCGCCGCGGTTGGCTGGATCATGGCCGCCTCTCATGCCGATCTCGTCGCCGTAATAGATCGACGGCGCGCCGGGGTAGGTCATCTGAAACAGCGTCGCCAGCCGGAGCGCCGAGCCGTCGCCCCGGGCCAGCGAGATGAAGCGAGCGGAGTCGTGGCTACCCAGCAGGTTGAGCATCACCGCGGTGATCTCCGGCGCGTACAGGCCGCGGAGCCGCTCGATCGATCTCGCAAACGCCGGGGCGCCCTTTGGGCCCGCCAGGTTGAGGGCCGTCCGTTCCAGCTCCGACCTGTCGACGTCGTCGCCGATGAAGTAAGAGATGCAGCAGCGGGTGAACTCGTAATTCATCACCGCATCCCACATATCGCCCTGGAGCCAGCGCTCGGAGTCGGTCCAGACCTCGCCGACGATGTAGGCGTCGGGGTTGGCCTGACGAACCCGCCGGCGGAAGGCTCGCCAGAACTCGTCGTCGTCGATCTCGTTGGCCACGTCGAGCCGCCAGCCGTCGACGCCGAAATCAATCCAGCGCGTCGCGACCCCCAGAAGGAACTCGCGGACGGCGTCGCATTGGATGTTGAACTTCGGCAGGGCGGGCAGGTTCCACCACGCCTGATAGTTGGGCGGTTCTTCCGGGTGATAGGCGTTGAGCGGGAACTTGTTGATGAGGAACCAGTCGAGGTACGCCGAGTCCGCGCCGTTCTCGAGGATGTCGTGGAACTGGAAGAACCCTCGGCTCGCGTGGTTGAAAACGCCGTCGAGGACGACCCGCATCCCCCGGGCGTGGGCCTGGTCGATCAGCATCCTGAGCGCGGCGTCGCCCCCCAGCATGGGGTCGACCTTCTCATAATCGTGGGTGTGATAGCGGTGGTTCGACGCCGACTGGAAGACCGGCGTGAAATAGACGGCGTTCACCCCCAGGTCCTGGAGGTAGTCGAGGTGCTCGGCGACGCCCGCGAGGTCCCCCCCCTGGTAGCCGTTGTAGGTCGGCGGCGAGCCCCACTCGTCGAGCAGACTGGACTTCGGAACGGTCAAACTCCGCGCGAACCGATCCGGGAATATCTGGTAGAAGACGGCGTCCCGCACCCATTCTGGCGTATCGATCTGTGCTTGTGCGACTGACACGAAGTAACTCCAGGGATCAAGGGTCGAAATCCCCTCTCCCGGGAGGAGAAGGATGCTTGCATGATCAACTTCTCAGGTTCAGCCGGCGGAGAGCTTCACCCAGTAGATCTGCTGTCGGTCGCCTCGCACGCGGAGGTCTTCGAGCATCGGCTCGAATTCGAGGGGCGGCTGCCCCTTGTAGAACGATTTCCGACTGCGGTTGATCCTGACTTCCAGCTTCCTCTTGAAGTCGACGAGCTTCGGACTCAGCCAGACGTCGGCCTGGGCGACGCCGTCGAGTTGGAGGTCGACCAGGTTGCTGATACTGCTGGTTTTCATCTTGATCGTCGCCGGCCGAAGGTTCTGACCGAGGATCTCGGCGGCCTCGGGGGCGATGGATCGACCGGGGGTGAAGCTCCGGATCACGATGCCGTGGCGGCGGTCGTCGCAGGTTCGAGCGGACACGGCCTCGAACGAGCGCGGAACCGGGTCGCGGCGGCGACGGTCCATCCAGTCGAGAAGCGTGGGGATCTCCTCGGGAAACTCCTCCATCCCCCGATGGTGGAACTCCATGTAAGTGACGTCCCACGTCTTGAGGATCATCGGCTTCACGTAATTCGCAAAGACGACCTCGTTGGCGGCGGGGGCGAGTTCACCCATCACGCAGACCAGCGGCAGCCTCTCATGCTGGCTCAGATACCGGGGGACGTACTTGGCCGGAAAGCCCGACACGGCGACGATCCCGGCGAACAGGTCGGGATCGCCCAGGCCGAAGTCCCAGGCCATGGTCCCCCCCTGAAGCTAGCCGGCCCGAAAGATACGGTCGGAATCGACGGCGTACCGCTTGCGGGCGTCGCGCACCGCCAGTTCGACCGCCGCGTGCTCGCTCGGGGAATAGCGGTACTCGGATGATTGACCGGGGAGCCGGTATTCCGGCGCGATCAGGATGTAGCCGCGGCGAGCCGCCTCGGACTCCCATTGATCGACGGCCGATCGCGGCCCCTTGCCCGAGTGCAACACGACGAGCGCGGGGTACGAGCGGAGCGGGTGATACTCGGGCGGAAGCTTCAGCTCGTACTCGGTCGGCGCGGCGCCGTCGGCGTCGACGACGTGGTGGATCGGCCCGTCGCCGGGATCGGCCTGGCCCGCCGGGAGCGACGGCGGCATGAGCGGGACCATCAGGGTCGCCAGTTCCATTCTGCGATACCCCGACGCGTCGGGGTCGCCGGCGGGCCATGAGAGCGCGCTCAGCCGCGCGAGGATTTCCTCGCGCGGCGTCGCTTCGTCTTCTCCGATGTACGAGGCGATCAGGTCGCGGGCCTGCCAGAGGACGTCGGCCGCATCAAGATCGGTCACCGCCGCTTCATGCCCGACGACGTATCCCGACATGGCCAGCGCGAGTTCGGACTCGTCTCCGAGCCCCGAGCCGGCCCGCGCCTTCCGCCAGGCGGCGAACCGCTCTCGAACCGCGTCGGGCGCCTCGGCGAACGCCTTCTGGACCTCGGCCAGCCGCTCCTTCCAGTCGGCGTGGACCTTGGGCGCGAGTTTGAGCTCGAGCTTGCGGAGATCGTTCCTCAACTCGTCGTCGGCCCCGCGCTGGTCGTCGTCGCGGCGGATCACGTCGCGGACCTCGACCTGGATGTCGGTGCCGATCTCCTTGTCTCCGAACGTCTTCAAAAGCGCCCGCGCCCCCTCGGGCTGAAGGGCGCGACGCCGGACGTCGACCTCGGCGCGGCGCTGGTTGGCCTCGGCCTGGATGATGAACGACCGGGCGCTGGCGGCGCGGTCGGCCAGATCGCTCGCCGGAAACTCCTTGATGAGTTGGTCGAGCTCCTCCCGGGCCTCGGGATACCAGCCCGCCCCCATCAGGTAGCGGACGACCCGCTCGCGCTCGTCCTGGTTCGTCCTCTCGACCCGCCGCAGCAGGCTCATCATGACCGGCTTCGGCACCTGGCTGACCGCCGTCTCGCCGTGCCAGAAGCCGTCGATGCCCCGAAAGCGGACCACGTGCGGACCGATCTCGTTGATGCCCTGTTCCATCGAGATCGGCCGGTTCGACCTGCCGACGAAGCGAAACTGGCGGCGGCCCTTCTCGTCCCAGGGGCCGGACTCCACCTGGAGCACCTCTTTAGGCATGACCCCCGCGTGGACGATCAACGGCTGAACAAGCTGGAACTTCTCGCCGGTCCGCAGCGCGCCGTCGGAGTCGATGCGCTCGATCTTGGAGTCGCGAATCACCGTCTTCTTGAGTCCGTCCCAGAGGAAAACCAACGTTCCGTCACGATCTGGAGGGCCGATCGAGAGAAAAGTCTGACCGTTCTTCATCCGGATCGTGTCGGCCGGGAGCGCCGGGCCGGAGGCGATCACGGCGGACACGAAGAGGATCGAGCAGCGCAAAGCCCGTCCCCCCTTGCTGTCGAGTTTCATGGATGATCGCCGCCTCCCTGAGAGATCCGG
>CALCIC010000736.1 GCA_937907405.1 uncultured Isosphaeraceae bacterium
CTCCGGGTGGGCCTGCACGGTGACCGTCCGGGCGATCAGATCGACGTCCGACCGCCAGAGGTGCCTCGCCTCGCCCGCCCGAAGTCCCAGGTAGGCGTAGCAGTACACCATCGCCCGCAGCCGGCGGGCCTCCCAGCCGCCGCCGCGGGCCTCCGCGTCGGCCGTCTCCAGGACGCGGCCGATCTCGCCCAGACTCCGGCTCTCGGGATGGGGACGCTTGACCGGCCGCAGCTCGGGACGGACCCACTGGCTGGGTCCGCGGAACTCGAGCGGGTTGCGATCGAGCCACCCCTTGAACACGGCGAAGTTGAACAACGGCCCCGCGCCGTGGAGGAGCGACGTGATCGTCACGGCCGACCGATCGGGATGGGCCGCGATCCAGAGAGCGATCGTCTCCGGAGACAGGTCCTCGGTCGTCTTGACGTCGGGCAGCGACCCGAATTCCCGAAGGACCTGTTTGACCTGGAGAAGCGTCTTCTTTTTGCGAAGGGGGGCCATGTAGAGCTTGAGCACGTCGCGCTCGAACTTCGCGAAGGGGACGGGCGTCATGATGGTTCCTCCCGTGAACAGGGGATTCCGAGCCGGACTCCGACTCTGAAATCATGCAAGCGCCGCCCGCCCTCCTCGGCGATTTCCTCGGTCGGATCGCTCGGGTCGCGAGGATCCGCGTGAAAGCTCTGATCGCGAAAAATCTGACGGCCTGGCAAAATTTGACGTCCGACTTCGAATCAGAAGGTTGCAGGTTCGAATCCTGCCGGGCGCACTTCATAACCACAGCCGTTGACGCAGATTGCGTCAGCCCGTCGAAGACGGCGGCGACGGCCCAAAACGGTAGTCTACCGGATTGGAGCCCTCGCGGTGGGCAGCCGTACTTCCTCCTATCGTCGTCTTCACAAGTCCAACGGCCAGGCCGTCGTCACCCTCTCCGGCCGGGACGTCTACCTCGGAATCCACGGCTCGTCCGACAGCTGCAAGGCCGTCGCCGAATGGCTCGTCGGCGGCCTCGCGACCTCAACAACGGGCGACCAGGTCCTCCCGATCGAGGGAGCCGTGACCCAATCCGTCACTGGATCCTGTAGCGGACGCGGAAGTCGGGGTAGTCGAAGAGGAGAGACTCGACGTCCTTGGGCTTCAGTCCATGCTTCTTGACGATGGGCTCGATCTCGCGATCCAGCGTCCGCCATTTGATCTTCTCGCCGGTCGTCGCATACAGGCTCTTGGGGACGCTCTTTCCGGCCTTGCGAGCCTTCTCGACGGCAGCCTCGAACGCGGGCCGATAAGGGGCGAGCCGAGCCCGCTCGGCGGCGAGCGCGTCCGACCTGGCCTGGGCGGCGGCTCGCTCCGCATCGGCTTTCTGTTGGAGGAGTTTCCTGGAGCCGTTCGAGTCGGTTTCCAGGTGAGCGACGGCTTG
>CALCIC010000737.1 GCA_937907405.1 uncultured Isosphaeraceae bacterium
CGCGCGAGGCCGCGGCGCGAACGGTCGACCGCGCGACCGCCGGGGGGACGACCGCGCGCGCTTCGGCGACGACCGCCGCGAGCAGGCCCGGCGCGAGCCCTCGACGGACGAGGCCCCGCCGCAGCCGAAGCCGGCCGCGCGCCAGCCGGCTTTTGATCGTCGCCGAAGGCCAGTCGAGCTGACGGGCCGCCTGCTCGTAGGTCAACCCCTGGAGGTAGCACAGCTCGATCGGGCATCGGTACTTCAACGGAAGTCGATCGATCTCCTCGTTGAGCGCGGCGCCGAGTTCTCGACGTTCAACGTCCACGGACGGATCGACGGAGGGCGAGGACGGAGAGTGATCCGGCGGCGACGCCCGGCGGTCGGCGTTGAGCCGCGCGCGGCGGGCGACGCGGTGGGCGACGCCGTAGAGCCAGCGGCCCAGCGAGCCGTCCACCCGCACCGAGCCGGCCTTGCGGACCAGCACGAGGAACGTGGCCTGGAAGGCGTCCTCGGCCAGATGCGGGTCGCGAAGGATGCGCCGACAGACGCCCCAGACCATCGCGCCGTGCCGGTCGACCAATGCCGCGAACGCGACTTCCGCCGCCTCCGCCGATCCCACGGCCCTGGCGCGGTCGTCCGCGAACCGCCTGAGCAATTGGCCGTCGGTCAAGCCCGTCGTCGTCCCCTCGGCGAACAGGGTTCGCAACAAATTCACGCCCGTGTTGGATCGTCGATTCGCCATGTACATCGGCCCTGCTTGGGAAGTCGTGCGGTTCCTTCACGACTACCATGCGCGAAGCCGCGACGTCGGGCCCGTTTTTCTGATTTCGGCCGACCGTTTCTCTCATTTCCATCGTGGGACTTCCCCTCTTGACCAAAATCCCCCAGGGGCCTATCATATCAAGTCACGCGGACCATCTCATGGGAGGGTATCGACATGGAGACGCGATCGACCGACGCGAAGGGGCGGATCAGCTTGCCGAAATCGTTCGCCAGCGCCACGGTGATCATGGAGCAGGTGAGTGATACGGAGATCCGCATCCGCAAGGCGGTGGTCGTCCCCGAGGACAGCTACCGATTTCGGGAAGAGGTCGCGACGCCGCTGACCGACGTCGATCGCGATCATTTCCTGGCTCTGCTGGACGAGCCGCCGGCGCCGACCGAAACCTTGAAGCGAGCGGCCCGGCGTCACGGTCATGGTCGTGGCTGATTGGCGGATCGAGGGGCTCGAACGCGCGCATGACCGCGCCGCGTTTTCGTGCGGCAAGCCGTCGCTCGACCAGTTCATCCAGCGCCTGGTCGGCCAGTACGAGAAGCGAAGCCTGGGACGCACCTACGTCGCGGTCCGACCGGGCGAGAAACGGGTGATCGGCTACTACACTCTGGCGGCCGGCAGCATCGCTTTCCAGAACCTACCGGAGCCCACGGCCCGAGAGCTTCCGAGGCATCCGGCGCCGGTCATCCTTCTGGCCCGCCTGGCGGTCGATGGTGGCGCGCAAGGGCAGGGGTTGGGCGCGGCCCTGCTGATCGACGCACTGTCGCGCTGCTTGACGATCGCCGACAAGGTCGGGGTCCACGCCGTCGATGTCGACGCCATCGACGAACAGGCGGCGGACTTCTACACCCGATTCGGATTCTCGCCGCTTCCCGACGACGCGCTGCATCTGTTCTTGCCGATCGCGACGATCCGGGACGGCTTCGGCGGCGCCCCGGGGTAATCGTCGAGAAGGGCGGGGGTTCTCGTCCCCGCCCGGTGACTTCCGAGACGTCGTCATCGGTCGTCAGTCGAGGAAAGCCACGTTCCGCAACGCCCTGGACTGGTTCTCCGTGTTCATCAGGACCCGGTGCCAGCCGTGCAGGACGATCGTCTTGTGGTCGGGGTGTCGCACGGCGCCCCGAGCGTAGACGCCGGCGTCGCGACGCATCGCTTGCCAACCCCATCCCTTGGCCTTCGGGCTACGGTTGAGGATTTCGCGATACTCCGGCTGGGAGACGCCGTTGGGATGCCGACTGCATACGTAAACCGTTTCTCCGCCCGTCCGGTAGCAGAACTCGAGCCAGTGCGGCTTGCCGCCGTTTCCTCTGCGTAGAGCCTCGTGGTGGAGTACCAAGCCCTGGTCCACGCGAAGCTCGGGGACCGGCAGGAAGAACCATTCGCCCTGGCGACGGTAGGCGGCGTTCTTGCGGCGGTTTCGCGCCTCGGCGCGGAGGCCCGAACGGCCCTGCGCGACCTGGACCTCGGCGGGCTTGAGGGCCTCCTTGGCCTGCCGGACCGTGCCGACCGGCGCGGACTCGGGGACGGCGGCGACGAACCAGTGCCGCTCGTCGTGGCCGCAGAGGAACTTGTGCTTCTCGCCCCGCTCCCGGACCAACAGCAGCAGATGCCGGTCGGACGGCTGGACGTCGAGCACCGCGACGTCCGGGACCTCGCCTCCGCGCGATGCAACCTCGAAGAACTCGCCGTGGCGGTCGGCTTGCACGTCGAGCGAGAGGGCGCCCGCCGCGGCGACGAAGCGGCGAGAGGGACGGTCGGCGACCTTGACCCGCGCCCCGATTCGGGCGAACTTGTTGAGCAGATCGGTGGTATCCATCATCGTGCCTCCTTGAAGAGCAGAACGATGACACGCCACGGTCGGGGAGGGTTCGCCGAAGAATTGCAGCTCGCTCGCGTCAGGCCGAACCGTCGAGTTCCGCCTCCCGGTACTGGTCGCGCAAGAATCGGTGCATAACCTTGTTGGACGCGGTGCGGGGCAGGGCGGCGATCGGGACGACCGCGTGGAGGTGGAACAGGGGGTTGAGCCGCTCCTTGATCGCGCGTTGCATGACGGATTTGAGCTGATCGAGGTCGACGGCGTCGGTGACGGCGAAGATCACCAGGCGGTCGGGGCCGCCGACGGCGGGAGGGACGCCGATTGCGGCGGCTTCCTGGACGTTGGGAAGCGCAACGACGACGCGCTCGATCTCGGCCGAGCCGGTCTTGATCCCGCCGAGGTTCATGGCGTCGTCGGCCCGGCCCTCGGACTGATGGCAATGATCGCCCAGGACCCGGACCTGGTCACCGTGCCGTCGCAGGGTCTTGCCGGGTCGTTGCGGGCAGTCGGCGTAGTAGACGGCCTCGTTGTCGCCGTTGAGCAGTCGGGTCGACAGACCGAGCGCCGGGGCGACGAGGAAGACCTCGCCCGACTCGCCCGGCGCGCACGGGCGGCCGTCGGCGTCGAGCACCTCGAAGTCGCAGCCGAGCGTCCTGCCGTTGAACTCCGAGGGGCGCTGGGGGGTGACCAGGTTGTTTGAGAGGTATCCGCCGCCGACCTCGGTGCCGCCGCAGTATTCGACGACCGGCTTGGCGACGCCGACCGGCTGATTGAGATGCATCAGCCACCGATAGTCGTCGGCGTTCGAAGCCTCTCCGCTGCTGCTGAAGGCGCGGACTTGACTCCAATCGAAGCCCTCGGCGCACGAGGTTTTCCGCCAGCCCTTGACGATGCTCGGGACGAGACCGAGCATCGTCACGCCGGCGTCCTGGACGAACTCGCAGAAGCCGCGCTCGACGGGTCCGCCTTCGTACAAGGCGATCGTCGCGCGGTTCATCAAGGCGGCGAAAACCAGCCAGGGGCCCATCATCCAGCCGAGGTTCGTCGGCCAGCAGACGACGTCGCCGGGGTGGACGTCCTGATGATAGTGCGCGTCCGAGGCGCATTTGATCGGCGTCGCATGGTCCCAGGGGACCGCCTTGGGGTCTCGGGTCGTGCCGGAAGAGAACAAGATGTTGATCGGATCATGGGGCGAGCACGCGACGGGCGCGTACTGGTCGCTCGCGCCGAGGAACCGCTCCCAGGTCAGATCGCCGAGGCGGAGCGGGATCGCGGCCCCCGAGAGTTCGCCGAGCACGATCGTCGTGGGCGGCTCGGCCTGGAGGACCTTCTCGTACATCGCCAGCCGCTTGCCGCCGCGAACGACGTCGAACTGCGTGAAGACGCCCTTGGCGGCACCGATCCGCAGCCGCCTGGCGACCTCGACGGGGGGGCAACTGTCGGGGATCGAGACGACGACCCCGCCCAGCTTCAGGACGCCGAGATAGAGCGCGACCGCCTCGGCGGTCATCGCCATGTCGACGGCGACCGCGTCCCCCTTCGCCAACCCCAGGGCGCTCAGCCCGCCCGCGACGCGGTTGCTCAGGCGGTCGAGCGCGTCGAGAGTGATCGACTCCCAACGGCCGTCGGCCCGCCTCGTGATGACGGCCGAGCGGTCGCGATCGCCCTGAAAGCAGCTCTCGGCGATATTCAGCGAAGCTCCCGCCAGCCACCGCGCGCGGCTGTCGCCGTCGGTCGCGTCGAGCATCCGTAGGCAGGGCGACCGCAAGACGACGCCGAGCGTCTTGATCGTCCGCTCCCAGAAGGCTTCGGGCTCGCGGACGGACCAATCGTGGAGTTCGGCGAACGTCGACGCGCCGCGTTCCCGCATCAGCTTGTAGAGATTCGTCGCCTTGATCGATTCCTCGGTCGGAATCCAGGGGTCGGCCGGGGGGTCGCAGGACTTCATGGGGCGCGGTTCCATCGTGAGGCGGCGGACGCATTCCATCGACGAATGTTGAATTCCAGGCTATCGAGCGGTGGGGACGACCGCCAGGGGGGTAAGCGTCTTATAAGTGGGTGGACGGTCAGGCGGCGAGGGGGGCGTCCCA
>CALCIC010000738.1 GCA_937907405.1 uncultured Isosphaeraceae bacterium
GTAGGGGGGGATGTTGTCGCCGTGGTTGTCCCAGGCCCCCGACGCCGGGTGATAGCTCAGGTCGAGCGCCACGAACGCCACGCCCGCCTCGACCAGCCTCCGGGCCAAAAGCGCCTGCTGACACCACAGGTGCTTGCCGTAGCGGTCGCGGGCCTCCTGGGGCTCCCTGGACACGTCGAACGCCTCCCGGGCGCCGCGGCCGATCAGGAGCTCCATCGCCTCCTGGCCGTAGCGGCCCATCGCCTCGACGTCCGCAGAGTTGTCGAGCTCGCGGCGGAGGCTGTCGAGATCGGTCAGGAGCGCCCGGCGGTCCTTGAGCCGTTCGTGGGTGAGGCCGCGAGGCAGTTGGAAGAAGTCGGCCTCGGTCATCTTGCCGGTGTCGACGCCGACGTTGTTGTAGATCGGCAGCTTGCCCGCGCGGTTGGCGATGAACGGGTCGTACTGCCGACCCAGGTACCCGCTGTAACCGATGTGGCTCCGCGAAGTCTGGAACGCCACGTACGGCGGTATCCCCGGCTGGTTGGGACCGTTGTACTTGGCGACGACCGAGCCGATCGCGGGGTACATCTCGGCGGTCGGGGCGTTCACCCGGGGCGCGGCTTCGAGGGTCCCGGTTTGGAAGACCTTGTTGGGCTCATGGTTGCTGTGCTTGGCGTCGACCGAGCGGATGATCGTGAACTGATCGAGCATCGCCGCCTGCTTCGGCAGGTGCTCGCAGACGAAGACGCCCGGCAACTTCGACGGGATCACGCCGAACGGCCCCCGATTTTCAAGTGGGCGGTCCGGCTTCGGGTCCCAGGTGTCGATCTGGCTTGGCCCGCCCGTCATCCAAAGCAAGATCACCGCCTTGCGACCCTTCAACGGCTTGCCCGCCGACGCGGCCCGCGCTCGGAATTCCAGCAGGCCGGGCAAACTGAGGCCCGCAAACCCCGCCACGCTCGCTTTGAGCATGTTCCGCCGACTGGCGACGACCAGGCCCTCGCGGTTCAGCGCGTTGAGGCTTCCAAAAGCATGGCCGTGGTCGTGTTTGGGCGGCGGGGATTCGCGATGGCTCAAGGGTCGCTCCCTTCGATTCGTTCAGTTCAAGGAGGAGCCGGAGACGGCTCGTCACGGCGGGCAGTCCATCAGTCGAACGGGTGGGCGGGCGGCGCGGGGGGATTCGGTTCGCTCGACTTCACATTACGAGCCGTCAGCCTTTTCCGCAACTGAAAAGCCCCTTCGGGCCGAAGCCGCGCGGCCGGCCACGCCCTCCGCACTACGCTGAGAAGTTCAACACGGCGAGAGGCATCACGCGAGGTCGAGCGCTCGTCCCGGACGCATTGTCAGATCAAGATCCGCTCCAGTTCCTCGTCGAACTCCGGTCCGTCGGAATCCAACTCCGAGGCGCTGAACTCGATCGCGACCGACCGATAGGTCGCCTCGTCGAATTTGCGGCCGTAAATCCGACATTCGGGACGGAAGACCAGGAGAGGATGGGCGCGAAGCGTCCGGTGAACGTATCGGGCGTATTCCGCCGTCAATTCGGGTCGATAGTGACCGCTGAAATTGAGGCGGACCTCGACGACCCGAGCTTCGTCGTCGAGGACGAGATGTCCCGCGCCGCCGACGCTGTCTCCGCCGGCCAAGAGATGGTGATGTTTCACACCGATGACCAGCCACCCCTCCTTGTCGAGGATGAAATTCAACTTGCCCGTGGGGATGACCGGGAAATCCGTCGAGAACCGCGCGACCGGATCGGCCACGGTTGTAATCCCCAAGTCTCCAAGATCTTCCAGCGAGGCGATCGCCTGATCGAGATGGATTGAGTGAAGCCGCTCCGGAGGAGCGGGGACGTAGGCCAGGAACGCTTCGGCCTGTTGCTCACCGAAGACGTTGCGCTGGTGAGAGACGACCCCCTCGTCTTCCAACAGCAACATCTTCTCACGGTATTGCTCGTCGCTGAGGAGGTTGCCGTCACGGTCGAGGAGGAACCGATCGGCGAGCCCCCTGCTGAAATGAAAGACGAGATGAGGGCTGGCGTTGAAAGCAGGATGTTTGACGAACGATTCGATCGTGTACACGACCGGACGATCGTGCTGGTCGCGGTAGGCGATGCGGTAGTTGTGACTCTGACAGAAGACCTCGGCCAACCTCCCGGTTCGTTCGATCCGAAACGATCCGGCCGACGCCACCGGCCGACGATCGACGAGGGACGCGTGCGAACTCGTATTCCCCCACTTGACGCGGAAGCGGCCCAAGGCGTCGATCACGAACGTATAGTAGCCTGATTGGAGCGGAAGCTCTTCCTCGTAAGGTTCGAAGATGGGCGTCTCCG
The DNA here is from genome assembly GCA_937907405.1 of uncultured Isosphaeraceae bacterium. Classification (GTDB taxonomy): domain Bacteria; phylum Planctomycetota; class Planctomycetia; order Isosphaerales; family Isosphaeraceae; genus Paludisphaera. The sequence continues at coordinate 2,315 of CALCIC010000738.1, forward strand.
CCCCTCCCCCGCCCGCCTTCGCCGCGAACGTCACCGGAGGCCTGCTCGACAGGACGAGCGCCGCTCTTGCAAGCCCCAAGTTCTTCATTGGCGCCAACATGGATTCGGGGTCGCCCAGACCGGAGGATTGTTCGTGCCTCACAGCGTCAACTTTAGCACACTACCCGACGCCGGAGTGAGCCGGAACACGATCGGCGGGGGCACCTTGTCGTGATGATAGGCGGGGGCCCGAGTCAGAGTAGCGAGGTATTGCAAGTCCTTGAGATGGCCGTCCGCCGTGACGGCGACGAACCAGTTGTAGTTCACCCCCCGCGTGTGACGGAACAGGGAATCCCTGCCAACGGTCCTCGCCTGGATTACGACCCGCGCCCGCCCTTCCGGGCCGGCGACCGCCTCGCACTCGGGATTCTCCTCGTTTCCTTCGAAAAACAGGCGGATCGACGCCCCTTCAATCGGCCGGCCGGTCGACGCATCGAGGATCACGAATTCGAGCGGGATCGTCGCGCGGCCGACCCAGACCACCTCGGTGAACGCCCCCGTACCGAGAACCGCGATCACCACGAACGCCGTCACGTAAGCAATTACCCGGCGCCGCGATTTCAAGAGTCGCATGGTTCGCCCGTTCGCCGCTGGGTGAGACGATCGCTTACGTGAAAGTGACGGGCCGGTACATCGGCGTGATGCTTCGGGTCTGCGGCGTTTGGGCGGCGGCGGGCAATTCTTTGATCGGCAGCATGCCTGCGATCGTCCAGGTGACGTCGCTGGTCGCACTGATCTGCATCCCCAGGTTCTGGAAGGTGCTGACGAAGTCCGAGAACGAACCTTGACCATTGCCGTGGACGGAGACGCCGACGTTTGAACCGTCCGTCACGACCGCGCCCGGACCGTCAGACACGGGGACGGTGCTGCTTCTCTGGTACTCCTGATAGATTGCGTTGAGGGGGCCGCTGACGTTGGGCGGCAAGGACTGCGGAGGCGTGTCGGCGTCGGCGGTCGGGTTGACGGGCGGCGTGTTGGATGTCGGCATCGGGGTGACCGGCGTAGGAGGAGGAGGCGTGGCGATCGCGGGCGCCCGCATGAACGAACGAGCGGCCTGGACCGATTGGAATGGGGCCCGGTTGAAGATCGGCGCTCTCAACATCAGCGCCGGCGTGTTCATCGCCGCGCCGCAGGTCTGGACCAGGACGGCCGCCGAATTGATCTGGGGCCCTTGATGCGTCGAGCCGGGGCGGGCAAGCGGAAGAGCTCGCTGCACGCTCTGAAAACCACCACTGCGCAATGAATGGCTCTGAGCCTGCGCCAGGGCCGCCTGCCAGGCGCCGGCGAACCCCACGGCGGGCGCCTCACGGGCTTCCAGGCCCTCAAGTCGAGCGTTCAGCTTCTTGTTGGTGCGAGTTCGGGTCGTCATCGGAGTCATCCTCCCTGTTTTGGGCGACAGGGTAAAGCAGAATTCACGAGGCCGATGCGCGAAGCTGGCGTCGCGTGGATTTCCTGATATCTTGTCCTCACAATCGAAATCCAGTCGAGCGAATCACATGCCAAAACTTCAAGTGTTGATGCGATATTCCCCCAAAGGCTGGCGGAACGCAACCCGGAATCCGCGAGGAACTTCGAGATGAGAACATTCGTGCTGACAGATGCGTCAAACGATTCCTGGGTCGAGTCGTTCAAGCTCGAAGGCGAGCCGCTCGGAGCGGAAGCGTTCCACGGTTGCTCGGTCTCGAAGCGAAGACTCCACGGCGGCCGTCGCGAGGGCGTCGACCTGGTCGAAGTCGACAACGGGGCCGTCGCATTCGCGATCGTCCCGACCCGCGGGATGAACATCTGGAAGGCGTCCGCCGGCGCCGACCGCGTCGGCTGGGACTCCCCTGCCACCGACGGCCCCGTCAACCCCGCTTACGTCAATCTCCTGAACCTGGGCGGAATCGGATGGTTGGAGGGTTTCGATGAATTGCTAGCGCGTTGCGGACTGATGAACAACGGAGCCCCGTACCGCGACGGGGACGTTTTGCATCCGCTGCACGGCCGGATTTCCAACATTCCGGCGTCGTACGTCGCGGTCCACGTCGATGAGAAGCCGCCGCACGAGATCGTGGTCGAGGGTCGCGTCGAGGAGTCGTTCCTGTTCGGCGCGGGGGTGCGGATGACGACCCGGATCTCGACCGTGCCGGGCTCGAACCGGCTGACGGTGCGCGACGAGTTCGAGAACCTGAAGGATCAGCCCGTGGAGATGCAGATCCTTTACCACTGGAACTTCGGCCCCCCGCATCTGGAGGAGGGCGCGCGGTTCGTCGCGCCGGTCAAGACGCTGATCCCCCGCGACCCGCGCGCCGTCGAGGGCCTCGCCGCCTACGACGTCTACGGACCTCCCGAGCCGGGCTTCGCCGAGCAAGCTTACTTCTTCGAACTGCACGCCGACGACCCGGACGGACGGACCGTCGCGATGCTCCGCAACAAGGCAGGCGACAAGGCCGTGGCCCTGCGCTATCCGCTCGCGCAGCTCCCTTGCTTCACGCTCTGGAAGAACACGGCGGGGCTTCGCGAAGGCTACGCCACCGGCCTGGAGCCGGGCGCCAACTACCCCAACCCTCGGCCGTTCGAGAAAGCCCGGGGGCGCGTCCTGACCCTCCCGGTCGACGGCCGCCACGTCGCCGAAACGGTGCTCGAAATCCTCCAGAGCAGCGACGCCGTCGCCGAAGTCGAGACCGAGATCCGCCGGCTCCAGGCCACCGCCGCAGCCGTCGTCCACCCCTCGCCCAAGGAACCATTCGCGGCCGAGAGTTGAGACGTGGCAACGAACGCGAGGAACTCACCACGGAGAGGAAAGGCAAAACCAGGGATTCACCACGGAGGACGCGAAGGAATCAGGAAGGGGAAAACAGAGAAAAAGAAGAAGAGAGAGGGATGAACAGGAAACTTGAGAGGGAAATAAAGCTGAGACGTGGCAACGAACGCGAGGAACTCACCACGGAGAGGAAAGGCAAAACCAGGGATTCACCACGGAGGACGCGAAGGACGCGGAGGAATCAGAAAAAGAAAAATGGGAAGGAAATCAGGAAGATGGAGGGATGAACAGCGGATCAGAAGGGGGAAGACGATGCTTCATGAAGCGGTCAGCGGCGCGGTGATTCATGCGGCGATGAAGGTCCATTCCGTACTTGGACCCGGACTGCTGGAAAGCGCGTATGAAGCGTGCCTCGTCCACGAGTTGAGGAACCAGGGTTTGAACGTCGAGACGCAAGTTCCACAACCCGTGGTCTATGAAGATGTACGAATTGATGCCGGATATCGGATCGATCTGATCGTCGCCGGAGTCGTCATCGTCGAAATCAAGTCGGTGAGCGAGATCGCGCCGATTCATAAGGCCCAGCTCCTCTCGTACCTGAGGCTGAGCGGCCTGAGGGTCGGTCTGCTGCTCAACTTCAACTCCGTCCACATGCGAGACGGCGTCACCCGCATGGTCCGTTGAGCCTTCTTCCCGTCCGTACCTCGCGAGTCCTCCGTGTGATTCCTCCTCGTCCATTTCTCCCTTCTCCTCTCGTTCCCTCTCTTGATTCCTCCGTGGCCTTCGTGTCCTCCGTGGTGGGTTGGTCTTTGTTCCATCTTCCCTCACTTGATTCCTCCGTGGCCTTCGTGTCCTCCGTGGTGAATCCCTGATTCGTCTTTCCTCTGCGTGGTGAATCCCTGATTCGTCTTCTCTCTCCGTGGTGGGTCCTGCTCATGCCTTTGATGTTCAACATGCGCACCGGTCGGGCGCTGGAGGTTCGCGAGTACGGCGATCCGGGGGGGCGGCCGATCTTCTTCTTTCACGGGTTGATCGGTTCCCATCATCAGGCGTCATACGTGGCTGATCAGGCGCGGGCGCGGGGGCTGCGGATCATCGCGCCCAATCGGCCGGGGGTCGGCGAGTCGGAGTTCATCGAGCGCGCGAGCCTCCTGGAAGCGGTCGACGATCTGGAGGACCTGGCCGAGGCGCTGCGGATCGACGACTTCAGCGTGATCGGGATCTCGGGAGGAACGCCGTACGCCCTGGCGGCGTTGCACCGGCTCGGCGATCGAATCCGGACGGTCACGGTGCTTAGCGGCATGGGACCGGCGCGGCTGGGCGGGGCGCTCAAGGGGATGGATCGACGGCGGAGGCTGTTCTTCGAGCTGGGCTCGCGGTCGCCGAAGCTGGCGCGGCAGGCGTTCGAGCAGGCCCGCGCGCGCTACAAGTCCGACCCGTCGCGGTTTCTCAAAGCGCTGGTGCGCACATGGTCGATCTCCGACCAAAGCCTATTTGAACGTGAGGACGTGTTCAACCTGTTCCTCAAGGACTTGCAACAGGTCTTCGAGCCGGACTCCGGCCCGGCGGGGCTGGCCCAGGAACTGGGGTTCTATCGCAACTACGGCTTTGCGATCGAGGCCCTGCCGGCCGACAAGCGAGTGACGCTCTGGCAGGGACTTGACGACGCGATCGTCCCGCCGGTCATGGCCTGGCGGCTGGCGCAGGTCTTGCCGAACCGCGAGGCCCACCTGGTCCCCGGCGGCCACTTCGTGGCGATCGAGGTCGCCGATCAGGTGATCGAACGGCTCGACCGCCAGCTCGACGGCCGATTTTGACCCCGTTCAATCCCCGACTGGACGCAATAAGCGGAGGGCGTTGGCGACCACCACCAGCGTGGCGCCGACGTCGGCGGCGACCGCCATCCAGAGATTGGCCAGGCCGAACAGGGCGAGGATCAGCACGAGAAGCTTGGAACCGACGGCCAGGGCGATGTTCTGGTGGATCATACGGAGGGTGGCGCGACTGTGGCGGATCAACCAGGGGAGGCCGCGGAGGGCGTCGGCCATCAGCACGTCGTCGGCCGGCTCAAGAGCGGCGCCGCTGGAAACGCCTCCCAGCGCGATGCTCACGCGGGCCGCGGCGAGCGCCGGCGCGTCGTTGACGCCGTCGCCGACCATCCCGGTCGGTCCGTGCAGCGTCGAGTACTCGTCGATCGCGCTGACCTTGTCGGCGGGCAACAGCTCTGACCGCTGTTCGCCCACGCCGAGTTCGCCCGCGACGGCCGCCGCGGTCCGCTGATTGTCGCCGGTGAGCATGATCGTCCGCAGCCCCATTCGGTGCAGCTCGGCCAGCACGGCCGCCGCCTCGGGGCGCGGGCGGTCGGCGAGCCGAATCCAGCCCAGGGGTCCGCTCGCGGCCGTCACCGCGACCGACGTGCCGACGTCGGTCTCGGCCTTGTCCAATTCGTCGTGGAACTCGGGACGGCAGAGGCCCGTCTCGTCGATGTAGCGGTGGCTTCCCAGATGGTACTCGATCGCCTCGATTCGACCGAGCGCCCCCTTGCCGGGGACGGCCGTGTAGTCGTCGGCGGCGGGGACGTCGATCCGCAAGTCGCGGGCGTGCCGCGCGATCGCCTTGCCCAGGACGTGCCCGCCCCGGTCGCCGAGCGCCGCGGCGATCCGCAAGACCTTCGATTGATCGTCGTGGCCCGGCGCGCAGACCACCTCGACGACGTCGGGCCGGCCGAGCGTCAGCGTCCCGGTCTTGTCGAAGGCGATCGCCCGCAGCCGGCCGACCTCCTCAAGGAATTCGCCCCCCTTGATGAGGACGCCGCGCCGCGCGGCCGAGGCCAACCCGCTGACCACGGCGACCGGCGTCGCGATCACCAGGGCGCACGGGCAGGCGATCACCAGCACCACCAGGCCGCGGCCGAACCATTCGCGGCCCAGCTCCCAGGTCACCGCCGAGCCGCCGGCCGTCGCCCAGGCGTGCAACAGCGGGACCAGCATCACCAGCAGCGCGACCGCCACGACGATCGGCGTGTAGATCCGGGCGAACCGGGAAATCCGCCGCTCGACCGGCGCTCGGCCGGCCTGCGCGGCGCGGACCTGCTCGACGATCCGCGAAATCAGGGCGTCGCCGACCGGTCCCGAGGCTTCGACTTCCAGCGCGCCGTCGCCGTTGACGGTCCCCGCGAAGACCGGATCGCCGGGGCCCCGGTCGATGGGGACCGACTCGCCGGTGATCGCCTTCTGATCGACGCTCGACCGCCCCTTGACCACCGATCCGTCGATGGGGACCTTGTCGCCGGATCGAACCAGGACGCGGTCGCCGGCGACGATCTGATCCGCCGGAATCGTCGCGGTCCGGCCATCAGGTTCGATCCGCTCGGCGGTGTCGGGCGCCACTTCCAACAGCTAGATCGGAAGAGCACACGTCTGAACTCCAGTCACCTTGTAATCTCGTAT
>CALCIC010000739.1 GCA_937907405.1 uncultured Isosphaeraceae bacterium
CCACTTTTCATGGGACGGGTTGAGCCAACGGCTCATGACAGTTCGTTCGCGCCGAAATCCGCCTGCCTTCCTCGCCCCACGCCCCGCGGGCCGTGTTCTCCGGCCGGCGCGACTTTGGGTTCGTTCGCGCCGGCGCACCGCATCGAACACCGGACGCAACTCTCATTACACCAGGACTTTAAACTTCGCCTGGGCAGTTGGGTTCGTTCGCGCGGTTTTCGAGGCGAATCTCCCTACGCTCTCAAGAGAATACAGCCATGACGGTTCGATAAGAGTCGTCGCGCGCCGCGAACGCCCCGCGTCGGATTGGGTTCGCTCGCTCGGTTTCCAACCCAGGCCACGACGACCGCAGCCTTGGCGGATTGGGTTCGTCCGCTCACTTTTCGGATGGTCGCCGCCTGGCCGGGATCGCTTCGCCCTGTCAAGCCCCGTACATCGCGCGCATCCCGACGAACGCCTCGAATCGTCGGATTCGATTCTATCGAATTGTCAAAGATGAGACGAAGGGACTCGTCCATCCTAATTATGCATCACGCCGACCTATCCCGACGTAGGAATCCGGCGATACTATGGCGGACTAGATAGACTAGACAGACTGGCAATGTACATTAGATGGATAAGACAGGAGGTTCAGAGAAGGCCCAGACTGACCTATTCGACCTATTCTGCCTACCTTGGGTGCGTGGCCACGAGCACTGCGAGCACTACGAGCACTACACGAGGCCATCAAGAAACTGGACTGAGGAGAATTCGATGGATGCAGATACGATGATTGAAGCTCTGGAAAGAGAATGGGAGTTCGACAGCGGCTTCTTTGGTCGCTTGCGGCGGGGAGAGTTCGATAAGGCAGGTTTTAGCCGCCTCATTGACATCCTTGGACACATTGACCTTCAGGATTCTACGAGCGTGGATCGTCGTGTCGTGTCTTTGTTATGGTACATGCCTCTTTTTATGGGATGGCAAGCTGAGCGTGTTCAAGAGTCAGGGGTCAGCGTTGAGGACTTCGACAAAGCGATTAATCAAGTACATAATCTGTTGGAAGGGATTCTCGGTATCCCCTGAAAAGCCGGAAGGAAAGCCGGAAAGCCGAGAAGGCGGAAGGGGTCAGGAAGGCGGAAGGGGTCAGGAAGGCGGAAGAAGAGTCCACGTGGCCACGCACCCAAGGCAGGCAAAATAGGTCGAATAGGTCAGCCTAGGCATTCTCTAAACATCCGGTCTTGCCCATCTGAAGTGCGTGGCCATGGCCTTGATGCGGAACGCCGAAGGGAGTCGCGTTATATGGCGTTTAACCACCGCGGACGCCCGCATTAAGCTGAAGCACCTCTACCCACAAATTTGAACGCGGCGGACTACTACCTGGCTTAGGTGCGTGGCCGATCATGCCTTCTTGGAAAAGGCAAGCGGAGGTGATCGCGAAGAGGTCTTGGTGGACGCAAGGGGGGCGTGACGAACCGATCAGGGGTCTTCGTCGAGGGGCTTCGACGAGAGGCCCCACCCACGTCGGATCCAACGGGCCATCAGCTCCGATCGCGTGGTGACGTGGAAGTGGGCGAAGATTCGTCGGACGTAGAAGTTCACCGTGTGTCGGCTCAGACCCAACCGCGCGGCGATCTGCTTGTCGCCGTCCCCTTCCAGAAGGCACCGCAGCACCTGCCGCGCCCTCGGCGCCAGGCCGCCCGGTGAAGGTTCATTATTCCCCGCCAGCGGCCCCTCGATCAGCGGTGCGAACTGCGCGTGCAACTCCCCGACGATCGCCCGCGCTCGAGGGACGAAATCCGCCTCGCCCGCCGCGCGGATCAGGACGAGGAAGCTGTAGCCGGCGGGTCGGCCCGCTCGCGCAAGGCCGTACATCGTCGCGTCTCCGCCGCAGGAGACGTGGTGATCTCGGAAGTAAAGCGACCGATACCAGCCGCCGTTGGAGAGAAGATCCGCTCGCGTCATCGCGGGCCCTACGCCCCGCTCCAAAGCCTCAAGGTACGGCTTGTACATGGGCTGATAGCTGGGCCCGCTCTTGAGAAACTCCGCGTGCATCGCGTCCCATCCGGCGCGATCGAAGCCGTCGCTCCAGCCCCTGTCGGTCGATCCGAGGGCTCGATACGAGTCGTCGTGATTCGGTTCCGCTGTGAGATCATATTCGACCCCCACGCCGGCCCCCGTCAGTCTCAAGGCTCCATCCAACAGATGCGAGCGCCACGTCGTCGCCGAATCCCCCAATTCGCGGCATTCCCCGACGAGGCGCTGGACGTCACGCAGATCCTGAAGACGCAACCGAGCCGATCGGGCCATGTGGACGGGCTCCTTCTGTACGGGTCGACACTACTCGATTTCGCGGATTGCGGCCGCTCGTCGTCGAACGTCTAAATGTACTATGCCATTCATTGATGGTGCAAGAAACGCGATTGGGCTGCTCCACCTACGTTCACTGGAAGGTAATCCTCTGATGAAAATCGCCTCGTATGCTCGACTCGCTGGATGCCTGGTGCTCCTAGCGGCCTCGGCGACCGCCGCGCCAGCCCGCGCCGGCCTTGTGGTCGGGACGATCAGTGGACAGGTGACCGCCGTCGGCGACTCCGTCCGGGCTGTCGCCGTGGGAGACCTGGTCGTCGGCTCATACTCCTACGACGACTCGATCGTCATCGGAGATATCAACCCGTTCGTGTCATTCTCTCTGTCAATCGGGACGCAGCCTTTGACCTTCGGCCTAGCCGATCTGGCCCCCACCGAACCCTGGTTTCCCCATGGGCGCAGCAGTTATTATTCGACGGTCGCCGATGACTCGCTCACATTCTTCCTGAGTTCCGAGAGGGCCTCGGAGTTGGTAGACGGCCCGGTGGATTCACAGGGATTAGACGCGGGAATACCTCAGAAATACACGGTGATCAGCAGAGCCAACACGAATTACGTCGTTCTAAGCTTCACGGCAACGCCCACGACCACCGCCGCCGTCCCCGAGCCGGCCGGGGTCGCGATGCTGGCCGTCGGCGCGGTCGTCGTGGGCGTCGCGGCGCGGCGACGCGGGCGGTGACCGTCGGCAAATCGAACCCGCTGATCCTGTTGAGTCGCGAAGACGAGGCGAAGGGTGAGTACCATGTCCGATACGCTGAAGCTCCTGGTAGTTGGGGTGTACGCTCTGGCGTTCATTCTCGTAGCGCCGGAGAAGCGAGAAGCTCGCGCGGTCGAACTTTCTGCTTTCCGACAGACCAAGCCAAAGGCCAGACCGAAGCCGCAACTACGGCCGAGACCGCCCGCACCGAAGCCGCAGCCCAAGCCGTCGGCTCCGAAGCCCCGGCCCAAGCCGTCGGCTCCGAAGCCCCGGCCCAAGCCGTCGGCTCCGAAGCCACAGCCCAAGCCATCGACTCCGAAGCCGCAGCCCAAGCCATCGACTCCGGCGCCACGGCCGTATCGGGAGCCTCAGGTCGGCGTCGATGCGAACCCGATCGAGGCCGAAGTCTTCCGCCTGACCAACCTGTATCGGCAGCAAAACGGCTTGCCCCGGTTGTCCTGGAACCCCGACCTGGCTCGCGCCGCGCAAAAGCACTCGCAGCGCATGGCGGAACTCGGAATAATGGATCACGTTCTCGACCAAGGCGACATCAGCGACCGGGCGCGTCGCGAGGGATATGCCCCGAAGGCGCGTCAGTATATGCTGCTCGGCGAGAACCTCTTCTATAGCTGGTGGGAAATCGGCAACCCGATCGATGCGATGGACTGGTGGATCAACTCGCCGGTGCACAACGCCAACCTTCTTGACAAAGACTTCTGGGAGATCGGCGTCGGGGTACGCGACGGAAATAGCATCTATTTCTATACCCAGGATTTCGGCCGCTTGGCTGAACGCTAGGGTTACCGCGGATCGAGGACGCAGTCCACGTGGCCACAGTCCACGTCAAGTCCACGTGGCCACGGGCAAGTCCACGTGGCCACGCACCCAAGGCAGGCAAAATAGGTCGAATAGGTCAGCTTAGGAACAATGAGCCATGAGCCATTGGCCATGCACCTCAAATAGGGAGATTGAGTAGCCTGGGCAGCTTTGCGACGAGTGCATGATATCGCGGGTCCACGTGGCAAGCACCCAAGGCAGGCAAAATAGGTCGAATAGGTCAGCTTAGACATTCTCTAAACATCCGATCTTGCCCATCTGAAGTGCGTGGCCATGGCCTTCGGTCTCGGTTCACTCTTTGTCGACCGCGATCCACGGCCTCTGCGAGGTCGTCCGATGAAAGCCCTCAGCATCCGGCAGCTATGGGCGTGGCTCATTGCCCACCTCAGGTTCTGACGACTTCGGACTGATCGGTTGTAAGTATTAAGACGCTCTGGTCCTTTTGATTTTGAGCTATCGCAAGATCGAGCAGACTATCGGATAGATGTTCGAGCAGGTCACGCTCTGCGGTCACCTTGGATATTGATGCCTCAAGCCTAAGCAGCCGACTGCGATGATTGAGCAGCTCTTGGAGAAACGCAGCCGGAATCTCACAGGATTCCCATGTCTTTTCGCAAATCCGGCAGAAAAGAGTACGTTCATACAATTTTGGGTCCACTCCCTTGTCTCCGAGTATCCTGACGACCCTTCCGTTTAGAAGAACAGAATTGACGGTCTTCGCGCGGCAATACGGACACCATTTGATAGTGCCGCCTTGTTTGTACTTCATGACATGTATTCCCCGTCCATCAGAAGCTTCGCCCTTGAAAAGCTAGGCTACGCTCAACGAGGAGTCAAATTGCCCTGAGCCGAGGGCGAAGATGTCAACCAGCTACTCCGCCTCCCCGCAGAACCGGTCAATCAGGCGGACATTGGGCGGACATTGCGGACATTGGCCACGCACCTAAAATGGGTCGGAAAAGGGGTCAGGGGTCGGAAAAGGGGTCAGGTCGGAAAAGGGGTCAGGAACCTTTTTTCTCTCTATGTCACGCGAAACATCCAAAAAGGTTCCTGACCCCTTTTCGTTCATTCTTTCGTAGTCGAAGGAGCGAAAAGGGGTCAGCGGAGCACCTGGTCGAGCAGTTTGAAGGCGGCCTCGCGCATTTGCGGTGGGAAGTCGTGCGGGCCGTCGGGGTGCAGGACCTGGAGGCGTTCGGGGTGTCCGTAAAGCTGGAAGACGGGCCGCGCCGCCGCGACGATCCGATCCACGCTCTCGGCCCGGAAGTTGGAATCCTTCAGGGGGGCGATGATCAGGACCGATCGAGGGGCGAGGGCGCCGATCAGCTCGTGGAAGTCGAACGGGATCGCTTCCAGGCGTCCGCGGTACGAGGCCAGCTTCGCCATGTAGCGGGTCTGCGCCCAGCCTTTCTCGGGGAGCCAGTTCTTCTCGGCGCCGTCGTAGTAGTCGAGGAACGAGTCGAGGCCGCAACTGGAGACGACCACGCCGATCCGGTCGTCAAAGACGCTCGTGAAGACGGCGTTGTGGCCGCCGAGCGAGTGGCCGATCGCGCCGAACTTGCCGGGCTTGACGAACGGCAGCGATTCCAGGAGGTCGAGCCCTCGCATGTTGTCCCAGACGGCCTTGAGCGTGCCGCTCTCCCAGCCGAGCTTCTTGAGGTCGGGCTGGTACTTGGCGAGCAACGGGTAGCTGGGGGCCAGCACCACGTATCCGCGCTCGGCCAGGTCGTTGCCGTAGCTGCGGTTCGGCCCCGCGGCCAGACCGACGACCGAGCCGTGCCCGACGACGTTGTTCGTCCCATGCAGGCAGAGCACCGCCGGAGCCTGCTTCCCCTGACCCTTGAGCAACTCATTGGGGATCAGCAGGTAGGCCGGCGTGCGGCCGCCGGGCTCCGAGGCGTAGCTGACGAGCCGACGGACGTAGGAGCCGCAATCCACCTCCTCTTCAACCTTCAGATCCAGCGGACAGCGCTTCTCATCCCCGGGGAGCTTGCCCATCACGGCCTGCATGCCGTCGAGGATCTCGGCCCGCCGTTTGGACCAATCCGCGACCGTCTTGACCGGCGTCGGCTGGTTCTCCGGCCCTCGATAGACGAGGAGGTCGCTCCTCGACAATCGCGGCGAAGGGGGCGCGGATGCGGCCTCCTGGGCCCTCAGGCTGCTCGCCGCGGCAAGCGCCGCGCCCAGAAAGGCCAGTCGGATCGATCGCCCTCGGCGGGCGCTGCGGATGGTTAGGTCGATGATCATTTCGCCGGGCGCCTCACATGCGACGTTGTTCGTGGACGGTCGATCATCGAGGTTTACCACGTGGGCCGATCGCTTGCCATGATCGTCCTCAGCCCGTCGCGCCGATCTGATCCCGGACTCGCGCGGCCTCGGGGTGCTTTTTCCCTCCCGAGCCGCCGGCCGATTGACTCGCTCGTTTCGATCTGGTGAAGTCTCAGGCTCAAGACATAAACAATCATGGGGTTTGATCCTCGATCGACGATCACCCGGGAGAGGCCGATGGCGCGGGGTCTTGCGAGCGTGAGCACGCCCTTGAGGTCGTTTCGATCGACGTCGTCGCGGAAGCGCGGCGGCCGGGTTTTTCGGCCGACGTTCCTCGGGCTTGAAGAGAGGACGATGATGACGGGGGGCTTCGTCGCGGCCTCGTCGCTCAGGTCCTTCCAAGCGACCGAGACCGCCGCGGCCCCCGCGGCCACGCCGACGTCCATCTTTCTCAGCGAGGCCGTCACGCTGCTCGCCGGGCGTCCGCTTCCCGCCGGCTTCCTCGCGCGACTCGATCGGGGGATCGAGCGAGGGACGTTGACCCGCGAGGGCGCGCTCCGGCAAATCCTCGGCACGCCCGAGGTCCAGGGCGCGACGGTCCGGAGCTTGACCGAGGAGCTTCTGAACCGCGAGCCCACGAAGGCCGAAACTCGGGCGCTGGCCGCCGGCTTGCAGAGGCGCGGCGGCGACGTTCCGTGGGCCGTCGTTCAAATTATGAGCACTCCCGAATATTTCCGCGATCAGGGCTCCACGAGCACGAGTTTCGTCCAGTCGTCGACGCGCGAGTTGCTCGATCGCTCGGCCACGCCGGACGAGCTGGCCAAGGTCGTCCCCATCCTCGATCGCGGCGGCGCGGCGGCGCGGTCGCGGTTCTTGCGGACCCTGACCCAGAGCGCCGAGTTCCGGTTCAGCCGGACGCAGGACGTCGCGGAGCAATACCTGGGGACGTCGGCCACCCCAGAGGAGCGGGCCTCGTTGCTGCAAGCGTTCCAGGGGCCTTTCGGGTACTCCTCGCTGGTCGCCCGCGCCTTGAACGCCGCCGACGACTCGGACGGGATCATCCCGACCGTCGCCGAGAATCCGGGTCTTTCGGTCAAGCGCGTGCCGGGCTTCCTCGCGGGTTGGACCATACCCAACCTGGCCGCCCCTTACAGCGTCGCCAGCGAGCTCGGCCGGTCGATCGACGATAACACGGTCGATTACTGGGCGATCACGCTCAACGCCCTGGACTCGGTGCTTCTGAGCATTCAGCCCCGGAACGGGGCGCGGGCCGACGACTTCGCCGTCCGGATCTGGGGGCCCGACGACAAGTAGATCGGCAAGGCCGCGACGGGCGCGGAGTTCACCTTCGTCGCCGCGACCGCGGGCACCTACGTCCTGGGCGTTTCGACCAGGGGCGCCGCCGCGTATTCGTTCCAGCCTGGCGCCCGCCAGGCCGCCCCCTCGGGGCCGTCGGTTCGCAGCTTCAACGCCGTCTTCCAGACGTATCCGGGGACGAATACGAACACGATCCAACTGCTCCTCAATTACAAGAACCCCGCCTACGTCTACAACGACTCGAAGAACCTGAACGAGTGGCCGGCGTTCACCGACGCCGAACAGAACGCTTACGCGACCCTGGTCGCCGTCGCGACGGCCGCGCACAACGCCGGCGTTCCTGGATACGAGCCCTTCGAGGGGGATTTCCGGACCTTGAAGGTGGTGACCGACACGAGTGTCATCA
>CALCIC010000740.1 GCA_937907405.1 uncultured Isosphaeraceae bacterium
CCATGACGTGCTGGCCAGGGGCTTCCGCCGCCGCGACCGGCCTTCCGCCCGTCCCCGGCCGGAGCTGGGTCGAATCGCCGGCTGGGAGTCGTTGACGGCCCTGATCGAGGTCGACCAGTCGCCGATCGGCCGGACCCCCAGGTCGACCCCGGCGACGTTCACCGGCGTGTTCGACCAGGTCCGCCGGGTGTTCGCCAGGACCCGCGAGGCCCGGATGCGGGGCTACGGCGCCCCCCGGTTCAGCTTCAACGCCCGGGGAGGGCGGTGCGAGGTCTGCGAGGGCCAGGGCCGACGGCGCGTCCCGATGCAGTTCCTCCCCGACCTGTACGTCGTCTGCGACGAGTGCCAGGGCAAGCGGTTCAACCGCCAGACGTTGGAGGTCCTGTTCAAGGGCAAGTCGATCGGCGACGTGCTCGACCTGCGGGTCGACGAGGCCCGGGCGATGTTCGAAGCTCAGCCGAAGGTGCTGCCGGGCCTGAACGCGCTGCACGACGTCGGCCTCGGCTACCTGACGCTCGGCCAGTCGAGCACGACGCTCTCCGGCGGCGAAGCCCAGCGGGTGAAGCTGGCCGCCCAGCTCGGCCGGCCGACGTCCGGCAAGAACCTCTACATCCTCGACGAGCCCACGACCGGCCTCCACTTCGCCGACGTCGACCGGCTGCTCGGCATCCTCCATCTGCTGGCCGACCAGGGGGAGACCCTCGTCGTGATTGAGCACGACCTGGACGTCGCGGCCACCGCCGACTGGGTGATCGACCTCGGCCCCGAAGCCGGCGCCGCCGGCGGCCGAGTCGTCGCGACGGGCCCCCCCGCGACGATCGCCGACGCGCCCGAAAGCCTGACGGGACGCTATCTCAAGGACCGCCAGACCGCATGAAGAATTCGTAAGATTCTTCAGCGCCGCCTGTCGCCTCTCCGCGTGTTGAACCGACTGATCCTGGTCCAAACCGCAATCCGACGGCTGATTCCTTCCAAGGTCATTCTCCCATGGGCAGCGAAGAGCCTCCCGCAAAGCCTCTCTCGACGGGACTTCAGGTCGCGCGACCGGCGCCGACGATCGCACTCCTGATTGCATCGTGCGCGCTGATCGCCTCGGCCGGCGGAGCCGAGTCGGGGGCGAGGCGTCCTCCCAACCTGCTGGTGATCGTGACCGACGACCAGTCGGCGTTCACGCTGGGGGCTGAGGGGGACTCCCACGGGGCGACGCCCAATCTGGACGCGCTGATCCGGCAAGGGGTTTACTTCGATCGGGCGTACTGCAATTCGCCGTTGTGCACGCCGAGCCGGCAGTCGTTCATCAGCGGCAAGCTGCCGCACGCGGTCGGGGTGACGCGGTTGCTCACCCGGCTGCCCGACGACGTCCGGACGCTGGGGCACTGGCTAGGGGACGCGGGTTATCGGACGGCGGCGATCGGCAAGATGCACTTCAACGGCCCGTCGCCCCACGGCTTCGACCTGCGGCGCGACTATCCCCACTGGCTGAAGCATCTCGACCGCCACCCGCCCGAGGGGGGGGACCTCCGAAAGCAATGGAGGCCGCTGCTCGACCCCGCGCCGGTCTGGCTCAACGCCCGAGCCGAAGACGCCGGACTGGCCAGGGAGGCGATGGACGCGACCTACTTCGTCAATCGATCGATCCGATTCATCAAGGACCGGCCCGATCAGCCGTTCGCGCTGGTGACGAGCTTCTACGAGCCCCACGCGCCGTTCCACTTCCCCCGCGAGTGGCGAGGCCGATACCGGCCGGAGCAGTTCCCCGCCCCCAGGGTCTCGGCGCATGACAAGGCGGAACAGCCGAAGCTGTTCAAGGCCCTGAACGATGCCGACTACCGGGGGGTCCAGGCGGCCTATTACACATCGGTCGGATTCGTCGACGAGCAAATCGGTAGATTGATCCGAGCGGTCGACGAGGAGGGATTCGGGGCCGACACGCTGATCGTCTTCCTGAGCGACAACGGCTACATGCTCGGTCAGCACGGCCGGCTGGAGAAGCACTGCTTCTACGAGCCTTCCGTCCGCGTCCCGCTCGTCCTGCGATGGCCGGGGCGTCTGCCGGCCGGCCGACGCGTCCACGATCTGGTCGAACTGGTCGACGTCCTGCCGACGGTCCTCGGCCTTCTCGACGCGCCGATCCCCCCGGGCCTGCACGGGCTGGACCTCTCGGGGCTGGCGAAGGGAGAGCCGGGCGCGCGGGGGCGCGACGTGGCGACGAGCGAATACCAGGAGAACGAGGAGGCGATGGCGCGGTCGAGTCGGTACAAGCTGATCGTGGGCTCGGGCCGCCGCGCCCGCGCCGACGGTTACGCCGCGGACGGGCCGCTACCCGGCCCCTACGAACGGCTGTACGACGAGCAGGACGATCCGGGAGAAACCCGCGACCTGGCCGCCGACCCGAAGCTGGCCGGCGTCAAAAAGGCGTTGCTGGAGAGCCTCTGGAGGCGGTTCGCGACAACCTGGAACGGGCCGGAGCCGATCCCCCCCGGCCTCTCGCCGCGGGACGCGATCCACTGGTGCCTGACGCCTCGCGACAAGCCCAACCCCGGTTATCCGGGGCACATGTGAGCGCGTCGCGGCGTAATGGGGATCCATCCCCGAGAGGGCTCCCTGCCTCTTTTTCCGAAATATGCCGACGCGAGCATCCCTTCTCCCCCCGGGAGAAGGTGGCCGAAGGCCGGATGAGGGTCGCGGCGCTTCGGCGTGCGTGTTGGAAGCGGGATTTCTCCTCGGACGACGTCCGGGGTGAATCCGACGACCCTCACCCGGCCGTGCCGGCCCGACCCCGCAAGTGGGGTTCCCCCCGCTCCCGGGGGGAGAGGGGATGTTTGCACACGCTCGGCGCGCGACCCGGCTCCGGCCGCGTCAGTCCTTCCGGCCCATCAGAGCATTCAAGATCAGCATTTCGAGCTGCTCGTACTGGCGAGCGGCGCGGAGGGCCTCGACCTGCTTCTCGTCGATCGACCGGACGACGTCCAGAAGGCGGAGGAACATGGTCCGGGAGTTGGCCAGGTGGAGGGTCGACTCCTCGAAGGTGGTGGTCCGCATGGCCTTGACGTCGAGGCCGACGCATTCGCCGTTCCGGCCGTATCCGTTCTTCTCCAGGACCCAGACCTGGTTGAACGCCCGGCGCAGGTCGACCGATCCGAAGACCTTGTCCTGGTCGTATTTGAGGCCGTTTTGGTCGTTGAGGTGGACGCTCCAGAGCTTGCCGTGGTACAGCGCGAAGGCCATGTCGTCGGCCGGGTCGAGGCCCGCCAGCAGCGAGTGGGCGGTCTCGATCAGGACGCCCGAGCGGCTGGGGTCGACGGTCTTGTAGCCCATCGCCATCATGTGGCCGACGGTCGGCAGATAGGCCTGGTCGACCGGTTCGTTGGGCTTGGCCTCGCCCATCACCCGGATTTCCTTGTCGTGCTCAAGGATCGCGTTCCAGGCGTCGACGATCCGGGCCATCGCCGTCTTGGCGCACTTGGCCTCGCGGATGTACGTCCCCTCGCGGGCCAGCCAGAAGACGTAGTTCTTGCAGCCGACCTCGTCGGCCAGATCGGCGCAGCGCCTGGCGCGGTCGATGGCGTACCGGCGTTCCTTGGGGTCGTTGGAGGTGAAGCCGCCGTCGAGGGTGCGGGGGTCCTCCCAGAGCCTGGGGGCGATGATCTCGACGAAGAGGCCCTCGCCGTCGAGGATCTTCTTGACCTCGGCCGCGCCCCGGACGGTGGCCTGCCAGTCGAGGTCGGCGGGAACCACGTCGTCGTCGTGGAACTGCACGGCGTCGAAGCCGAGTTCTTTATAGGTCTTCAGCTTGCGGGCGTATTCCATCTCCTTGCGGACGGGCGGGCCGAACGGGTCCGCGCCGGTGCTGATGTTCCATGGGCCGAACGAAAACCGATAGGTCGTTGGCGAACTCATGCTTATGCGAACTCCTCAATTGCGGGAAACGGGCCACCGTCTCCCAGACGATCGTCATTCCACACTTACCCGAACCGCGACAGGGGCTCAATGGCCCTGTGGCCTATTGATCGCGGGAGGGCCGCGTTGACAAGGCCCCGGCCCGGCGGGGATGATCCAATCTTGGCGTGCGAAGCGGTTCGAGTCGACCTCGGGTTTCCAGACGGAAGAGACCACCGGGATGAGACTCTGGCACCTCAGCGTCGCGATCCTGGTGCTGGCGGTGCTGATGACAATCGTCCGCGACTCGACCGGCCGGGCCGTCCTGATCGTCTTCGTCACAGCCCTGGGCGAGGGGGGGATGAGCGTTGCGATGGGCATGGCGCTCTTCCAGACCATCGGCGCGGCCGCGATGGCGCGTGGTCTGCCCGACCTCGCCAAGGGCCTCGCCGGGACGGTCCTGATTCTAATCCTGGTGCCGATCGTCATGCTCGCCTGGCTGCTCCTGGGCGTCTTGCTGCTCCGGGCGCCCGCTTCCTGACGACTTCCCTCGAATCGGGTGGGAAGCAAACACTTCCCTCCTACCGGCCGACCGGCCGACGCTCGCGGCGGAGTCGCGTTGACGGGCTCGCCGCCAATGGAGATGATCCAAACAGGGGGGCGAGCAGGGCTTTTGGGGTTCTCGGAGGGAGGGTGCCGTCGGGATGAGGCTCTGGCATCTTTCACTCGCGATCCTGATTCTGGGCGTGATCATGAGCATCGTCCGCGACCCCGCGGGCCGGGTCGCTCTGATCGTCTTCGTGACCGGGTTGGGCGAGACCGTGCTGGGCCTGGCGGCGGTCATGGCGCTGTTCCAGACCATCGGCGCGATCGGCATGGCCCGCGGCCTGGTCGACCACGCCGAGGCCGTCGCGGCCACGACCCTGGTTCTGCTCGCCGCCACGGCGGTCATGTCGTGCTGGCTGTTCATGGGGGCCTGGCTGATCCAGGCGACCGTCCCCTGAGGGCTTCCCTCGAATCGAGCGGGAAGCCGAGATGGCCCCGCCCGACGCGCGCGGGAGAGCCACGTTGACAGGGCTCGCCGCCAGCGGGGATGATCCAAGAAAGACGCGCGGGGCTCGGGTGGAATTTTGGGGTTACCAGACGGAAAGGACCGCCGGGATGAGGCTTTGGCATCTCTCCGTCGCCGTCCTCGTTCTAGGTATGGTGATGACGATCGCCCGATACCCCGCGATCTGCTACGGGCTGACCCTCTGGACCATGATCCTGGGCGTGGCGGCGATAGCCATCGCGTCGGGCGTAGCGTTGGTTCGGACAATCGTCTCTGTCGTCACGGCTCACGGTCAGCCCGATGCCATCAGGGCCGTCCTCGCGACGATTCTGGTCCTGCTCGTGGCACCAACGGTGATGATAGTCTGGGTATACACCTGCGGTTGGCTAATCTGGGTCTCCATCAACCTCCCCTGAGTGCGGTCGACCGACCCAACATACTTAGCTTGATTGATGATTTTTGTACGTTGGAGACAGGCGAGACTCAATGACATCGACTTACGTCCCCCAAGCGTTCCCTCCCCAATGGCTGCCGATCAGCGTGGAACTGAAGACGTGGGAGCAGATCGAACCCTGGTACAAGAAGCTTCTCGCCGTTCCGATCGACACGCCCGAGCAGCTTGCGACGTGGCTGTCGGCCGTCGACGAGCTGAACGCGGCCGTCGGCCAGGAAGGGGTGTCGCGGTACGTGGCGATGACCTGCCAGACCGACGACCCGGCCCGCGAGGCGTCCTACCTGAGCTTCGTCCGCGACGTGGAGCCCAGACTCAAGCCCTACCTCAACGAGGTCCGCAACCGCTACCTCGACGCCCCGGCCCGCGCCGGGCTCTCGGAATCGCGGTATCACGTCTACAACCGCTCACTCGAAAAACGCCGCGCCCTGTACCGAGAAGCCAACATCCCCCGCGAGACCACGCTCGCAGAGCTGGAGCAGCAGTAACAGCAGACCGTCAGCGACATGACC
>CALCIC010000741.1 GCA_937907405.1 uncultured Isosphaeraceae bacterium
CGCCGTCCATCATCCTCATCATCTACGGGGTTTCGGCCGAGCTCTCGATCGCCATGACCGACCAGTCGCTGCTCCGCCTCTTCGGCGACGATCAGACGCCCATCGGCCGGTTCTTCTACAACCAGGCCCGCACCGGCGCGTTCGCCACGGAGTCGACCAACACCTTCAAGTACGCACCGGCCACCACGCCCGTCGCTCAGGCCGTCGTCGAGGAGGCCGAGCTGGCCGCGGCCGTCGCCGCCAACGCCGCCGACCGCAAGGATATGTTGCTGCGAGTTCCCGCGCTCGCCAAATCAGCAGGGAGGATTCAGAGGCCCGGGGAAGGGCGGGAGGGCCAGTACGGTCAGGCTACAACCGAGCTGCGTTCCATTCTGGGAGAGCAACCCGTCGCCCCTGGAATGATGGGGGTCATGGGGGGCGGAATGATGTCGGGCGGTCGTCCAGCCGCCGTCGGCGGCGCTCCCTTGTTCATGGCCGGCGACCGAGCCGGAGGCGAGGAGGTCAGGCTTCGCGGAACGGCCGTCAGGGGTTTCTCTAACGCCAGGGACTCGGATATCGAGGCACAGGGGGACAAGCAGGATTTCGCCAAGCGAAAGCAAACCCAGTGGGCGCTCGGGCTGAACTTCAAGACGTCCGACGCCTTCGGTCTACCGCCGGGGCCGCGCGAGCGGTTCGTCGAATCGGCTTACTGGAACCCCGGCGTCGTGACCGGCAAGGACGGCAAGGCGCGGGTGACGTTCAACGCGCCCCCGGCGTTCTCGGAGTACCGGATCACGGCCCGGGGCGTCACCGGCGGCGATACGCTGGTCGGCCAGTCGTCGGCCACGCTCCGGGTCCGCAAGGACTTCTTCGTGGACCTCAAGGCGCCGGCGTCGCTGACGCAGGGGGACAAGCCCCGGTTCGTCGCGCGGGTGCATCACCTGGGCGTCGAGGGATCGGCGGCGATCAAGCTCACCGTCTACGAGGGGGGGCGTGATCAGGTTTATCCCAGGACCGTCGAGCTCAAGGGGGACGGCGTCGAGGAGGTGGTCTTCGAGCCGGTCGAGGCGGTCGACGGCGGCTCGATGCGGGTGGCGCTGAACGCGACGGTCGGCGATCGTTCCGACCAGCTCGCCGTCGAGATCCCGGTGCAGCCGTGGGGCGTGCAGGCGTTCGCCTCGGCCTCGGGGACCAGCAGCGACGGCGCGGCGGTGTTCGTGGGGCTGCCCAAGGGGCGGACCTATGAAGACCCGACGATGCAGATCGTCGTCTCGCCGTCGCTCGATCGGATGATCGTCGAGCTGGCGCTCGGCCGCGAGTACCGAATCCTCCGCTCGGGAATCAACGCGAAGCTGATCTGCCCCCCGTCCGACACGATGAGCGACCGGGCGGCCGACCTGCTGGGGGCGATCTCGGCCTTGAAGTATCTCCGCCGGACTCGCCCCGACGGCTCGCCCGACGCGCAACGGCTCGTCGATCGGATTCAGGGGCTCGTGTCCGAGTTGACCGCCGCGCAGAACGACGACGGCGGCTGGTCGTGGGTGAGTCCGCCTCGGATCGCCCCGATCGCCAACCGCCCGCCGGACGCGGTCACGGTCAGCGAGCGGTTCACGTCGGCCTCGGTCTTCTGGGCGCTTGCCGAAGCCGAGCGGCTGGGGCTCTTGCCCGACCCGAAGGTCTGCGACAAGGCCGAAGGCTGGCTCAAGCAGGCGATGACCGGCGGCGCCAACGCCCGCGACCGCGAGGCCCGCGCCGCCTTGCTTCACGCGCTCGGCGCCCGCAAGGCGGCGAGCTTCGAGTCGGCCAACAGCCTCAACCGCGAGCGGCAAAACCTGTCGAGCGCGGCGCTGGCCTACCTGGCGCTCACGTTCGCCGACCTGGGACGGCCCGAGTTGGCCGGCGAGGTGTTCGCGATCCTCGGCCCGCGCGCCAAGGCCGAGCAGACGGCGCCCGGCCGTCGCGCCCGGCTCTACTGGGACGACTCCGAAACCACGGCCCTCGTCTGCCTTGCGTATGCGACGGCTCGGGGCCAGGCGGCCGAGCTTCCTCAGGCGATCGACTGGCTGGAAGCCCATCGGTTCGGCGCCGGCTGGAATCCTCACAAGGCCAAGGGGCCGGCGCTCGCCGCGCTCGCCTTGTACCACGGGGGGGCGAAGGCCGGCGACGATCGGTACAAGCTTACGGTCGTCGTCAACGAGACGAAGGTCGCCGAGATCGACGTCGCCGGCGCGGCCGAGGGGCAGGTGGTCGACGTCCCCGTCAAGGCGCTGAAGGCGGGCGATTCCAACCGCGTCGCGTTCGCGATCGAGGGCCGGGGGACGTTCGGCTACGCCGTCTCGTTGACCGGCTTCACCCGCGAGTTCGGCTCCGATCAAGATCTTAACGACCGCCCCGCCCGGGTCGACCGCCGAATCTACCAGCCGGCGCCCCCCGAGCTCGACGGCAAGACGCTCCCCACCGGCTTCAGCTCGGTCGTGAACCCCAAGACGTTCGAGAACGTCGCCACGCGAGTGGCCCTGGGCGGCAAGGCCCGCGTCGGCCTGACCGTCTGGCGGAACACCGCCGCCGACACCCCCGATTGGGACCGCGATTTCCTCGTGGTCGAGGAGCGACCGCCCGCCGGCACGACGCTCATCGAGAACTCGGTGCAGACCTCGGCGACGTCGTACACGATGGCCGACGGTCTGTTGACGTTCTACTTCGCCCCCGATCAGAACCCCGGCGGCATTCAGTACGACGTCTTCGGCTACGTGCCCGGCGAATACCGGACGCTCCCCGCGATGGTCCGAAGCGCCTACGAGCCCGGCCGGTTCCACATCGGCCGGCCGGGGGCGTTCCAGGTGCTCGGGCCGGGCGAGAAGAACACCGACCCGTACAGGCCCTCGCCCGACGAACTGCTGGCGCGCGGCAAGGCGCTCTTCGACGCCGGCAGGCGCGACCAGGCCGCCCTCGCGCTGGAACCGCTGTTCGCCGGCTACACGCTTCGCGACGACGTGGCGAAAGACGTGGCGCGGATGCTCTTGATGATCTCCATCGATCATTACGACGCGCGGAAGATCGTCCAGTATTTCGAGGTCGTCAAGGAGAAGTCGCCCGAGCTGGTCCTCGGCTTCGACCAGTTGCAGACGATCGGCCGCGCCTACCGCGACATCAGCGAGCCCGAGCGCGCGATGATCGTCTGGCGCGGCTTGATCGAAGCGAGTTACCTTGAGGACGCGCGGATCGGCGAGCTGCTCCGCCAGCGCGGCCAGACCCTGGAGGCGACGGCCTATCTCACCGACCTGTGGAAGCAGTATCCCAACACGCCGTCGATCGAGTCCGACTTCTTCGGCCTCTCGCAAGTCGTGGCCGACGCCGCGTCCAAGGCGTTCACCGATCCCGTCCTGCGCAAGGAATTGGCCGACGCCGGGATCACGCGGTCGGAGCTTCTGGTCCAGTCGATCAGGATGATCCAGACGTTCCTGACTCAGTCTCCCACCAACCCGACCGCCGACGAGGCCAGCCTCGCGCTGGTCGGCTCGCTGCTGGAGTTGGAGGATTACAAGAACGTCGTGAGCGCCGCCGGACGGTACGCGCGGATTTACTCCAAAAGCACGTTCCTGGACAGCTTCCAGTACAGCGAGGCGCTGGCGAACTTCCACCTCGGCCAGTACGACCGCGCGGTGGAGGTCGCCGAGACGATCGCCAAGGCCACGTACAAGGACGCCGCCGGGGTCGAGCAGCCCAGCACCAATAAGTGGCAGGCGGTCTACATCCTGGGTCAGATCTTCGACGCCCGACGGATGCCGGCCAAGGCGCTCGAATTCTACCGTCAGGTCGAGGACCGGTTCAGCGACGCCGCCAGCGCCGTGCGATTTTACACCCGGAAGGACCTGAAGGTGGCCGAGGTCTCGGTCGTCCGGCCCCCGGCCGCCCCGGTCGCGGGGGGCGCGGGGCTTCAAGCGGTGGGAGTTCGTCTCGATCCGGGGGACGCGGCGGCGGGCGAGCAGCCGCCGGGGATCAAACTGGAATATCGGAACCAGGCGAAGGTCGATCTTACGGTCTACCCGGTCGACCTGATGCAGCTCTATCTGACCCGTCGCAACCTCGACGCGATCGCGGGGATCGACCTCGCCGGGATCACTCCGCTGGCGGAGAAGGAAGTCGTGCTCGGATCGGGCGCCGATTACGACGATCGGACGAAGGCCGTGGAGCTGCCGCTTTCCAAGGAGGGCGCCTATCTGGTGATGATCCGGGGCGACGATCTGTACGCTTCGGGGATCGTCCTGGTCTCTCCCCTGGAGCTTGAGGTTCTTGAAGAGCCGCAGAGCGGCCGGGTCCGGGTGAGCGTCCGCGACGCCCGAACCAAGGCGTTCTTGCCCAAGGTGCAAGTGAAGGTGATCGGCTCGGCCAACCCCCAGTTCATCTCGGGCGAGACCGACCTGCGGGGCGTCTACGTCGCCGAGGGAGTCCAGGGCCAGGCGACGGTCGTCGTCCGCAAGGACGCGGCTGAGTACGCGTTCCATCGCGGCGCCGTCTACGTCGGCTCGCCTCCCCAGCCGCCGGCCCCGGACAATTTGAACGCACCGGCTTCGGCCGCCGCGCCCGCCGAAGCGAACCAGGCGCTCGACGCCAATCTGAAGATCCAGAACTCCTCAAACGCGATGCGCCAGCTCAAGCGGTTGGAGGAGCGCTACCAGCAGGTGAAGCCCGAAGCCCCGCCCGGCGCCCCGGCCGGCGACTTCAAGTGAGCCTCGTCATCTGGAGCTTGCTCCCGCGCTACAAGCATGAGGCGCGGCGGCGAGCCGCCGCACTCCATGGAGTGGTTGACATTCTGGTTGCGCATGACGATCAAAACAGGCTGACGCGAGCATGCCTTCTCCCCTTGCGGGAGAAGGTGGCCGAAGGCCGGATGAGGGGTGGAATTCGCGAGCTTTTGGTCGCGCAACCCCTCATCCGCCCCTTCGGGGCACCTTCTCCCGCGAGGGGAGAAGGGAATTCAGCCTCGGCCCGTCTGTAACCCACTTGCAACTCCGGACGAGGCGGACCCCGAACGTCAGCGCCGTCCCAGGGTGACGTCGACCGCGCCGACGAGGCTTTCGCCCAGGCCTTTCTGGCGGATCGCCTCGACGTCCATCCGAGCGGCGAACAGGGCGTCGATGATCTCGGGGTCCCACTGGACGCCTCGGCCCTTCTTGAGGATCTCGTCGATCTGCATCGGCGTCAGCCGCCGACGGTAGGGACGGTTGCTGGACATGGCGTCGAACGAGTCGGCGACGGCCAGAATCCGGGCTTCCAGGGGGATCTGATCCCCCTCGAGACGGTCTGGGTAGCCCGAGCCGTCGAGACTCTCATGGTGATGGCGGACGCCCGGCAGGATGTGCCGCAGCTTCTTGAGGTCCTTGAGGATCGTGACGCCGATCTCGACGTGTTCCTGGATCTTGCGGTACTCGTCCCGGGTCAGCGGCCCGGACTTCTTGAGCACGTCGTCGTCGATGCCGATCTTGCCGATGTCGTGGAGCAGGCCGGCCAGGTACAGATCGCTCCGTTTCTGGGGGGGCATGCCCAGTTCCTCGGCCAGACGGACGGCGATCCGAGCCACGCGTTCGGAGTGGCCCGAGGTGTACGGGTCCTTGGCGTCGATGGCGGCGGTCAACGCCCGGATGATGCCGAACAACAACTCCTTGAGGTCGGCGTAGATCCGCGCGTTGCTCGACTGGGTGGAAATCAGCGACGCCACGTACTGCATCCGCTCGACGTCCGAGCCGGCGATCGGTCGGTCGTCGAGCGGATTCACGACCAGCAGCCAGCCGGAACTCCCGGCGGGCGTCGAGGCGTACCGATGGACCGTCGCCGGCGTCGTCTCGAGCGCCTCGACGGACGGGTCGTTGGCGATCCACACCGTTCCGCGCTGACCGGGAGGAAGCA
>CALCIC010000742.1 GCA_937907405.1 uncultured Isosphaeraceae bacterium
AACACGCTGGCCCCGCCGCTCGACCAGGGGCTCTCGGCCCTGATCGCCGACTTGACCGACCGCCGGCTGCTCGACGACACCCTGGTCGTCATGATGGGCGAGTTCGGCCGGACGCCGAAGATCAACCCCAACGCCGGCCGCGACCATCACGGCCGAGCGAACAGCGTGCTCCTGGCCGGCGCGGGGCTCCCCGGGGGACTCGTGCTGGGCAGGACGGACGATCACGGCGACGCCCCCGTCGACCGCCCGGTGACGCCCGGGGATCTGGCCTCGATCCTCTACCAGAAGCTCGGCGTCGACCCGAATCACACCTACGACTCGCCCGACGGCCGTCCCCTCCGCCTGGTCGACGCCGCGCAGCCCCCTCCAGAACTCCTCTGAGCACTTCAGACGCGGCCGCCGGCGAATAGGCGGATTTTAAGGAATACTCAAGATCGTCCGATCGCAACGACGATGTTGCTAAAACGGGCCGTCTCGATTCGGCTCATGAACGGGCTGTCGCGCCGGAGGCCGCATGCGAGGAATGATGGATCGAACCGCGAATTGCGAGCATCAGAGGGCGCGTCGGCGTGCCTCGTTGACCCTGCTCGGTCTGGCGTTGCTGGCCTCGGGATGCGCGTCGTCTCGCCTGCCCTGGAAACAGATCAAGCAACCTTCGATCAAGCTTCACGAGCCCGCCAACAATTACGGAGTCGGGGGTCGCGCGACGAGCCGGCTCCCCTGGCCCAAGATTAAACCGGCCTCACGGAGGCTTGCCGAGCCCCTGAACAATTACGGCGTCGGGGGACGAGAGTCCAAACTCCCCTGGCCGGAGCTCAAGCAGTAAGCTCTCGGTTCGTACGCGCCGACCTCCTGGTTCCCGCACGGGGACGACGAAGAGGTCGGCCCGATCCCGCGATCACGCCTTGTGCTCCGTGCCATGCGAGCGGCAGACTTCCTCGCAGGCTCGACAGACTTCGGCGCATTTCTTCATGACTTCGTCGTCGCCCTTGTCGCAAGCCGCGGCGCAGTCGCGGCAGGCGTCGGCGCACGATTGATGCGCGTACTTCGCCATCGGGCTGTGTCGCGCCATCAAGGTCACAACCTGGACGCAGAAGGTCTGGCAGTCCATCGTCATCTGGTGGGCGTCCGCGTGGATCTCGCGGTGCTCGCCGCTCGCCTTTTTGAGCTGGTCGAGACAATGGTGCGCCGTCATATTGCAGACGATGGCGCACTCGCCGACCTTCTTGAGGTGCTCGTGGTGGGCCTCGTGGTCATGGTCGTGATCGTCGGCCGCGACCGCCGCCCTGGTCGAGCCGCTCACCAAGAGGCCCGCCGCCCCGACTCCCGTCATGGCTAAAAGTTCACGTCGCTTCATGATTCGTCTCCTCAGAAGTTGAACTGATGGGGATTTCGATCACACGCATCGAACACATGCATCAGTTGCGTACGCCCTGGCTTGAGAGTCGCGTGATCGGTCCCTGTTTTCCGACCGCGGACGCCATCGTTCCGGGTCGAATGAGCAGCAAACGACGCGCCGAGTCCTCGCGGATTCCGCGAGGCGTCGGCCGGGTGCGTGGTTGTCCGGTTCGCCGGCCTGGTGTCATGATGGAGGCGGGAGTCGCGGGCGCGTCCGCCGGGCTTTCTGTTTTCGGCGGCCTTCCTTTTACGTACTGAGAGACATTCCGATGCCGATGGACGGATCTTCCCGGGCGGGGAGCTGGACGAGTCTCGTCGATTCCGCCGAGACCGACTGGAACGGCGTGAAGACCTGCGCGGACGGGCCGCAAGGGGTGTTGCCGCTGACCGACGAGATGCTCCGGCAGTGGCCTTCCGGCGACCTGTTCGGGCTCAGCCAGAATGCCGGAATGGGCTGGGAGCCGGCCAAGGTGGACCGCGACCCGTACTTGATCCTGAGCACCCAGGGGGGCCTGCGCGCGCCCGACGGCTCGCCGATCGCGCTGGGGTATCACACGGGGCACTGGGAGATCGGCCTGCTGGTCAAGGAGGCCGCCGAGGAGCTGAAGCGGCTGGACGCGGTCCCGTTCGCGGGGATGGTTTCCGACCCTTGCGACGGCCGGACGCAGGGGACGACGGGGATGATGGACAGCCTTCCCTACCGCAACGACGCGGCGATCGTGTTCCGCCGGCTGATCCACTCGCTGCCGCTCCGGAAGGGCGTGCTCGGCGTCGCCACCTGCGACAAGGGCCTGCCCGCCATGATGATGGCGCTGGCCGGCTCGACCCATCTGCCGGCCGTCCTGGTCCCCGGCGGCGTGACCCTGCCCCCGCGCGACGGCGAGGACGCCGGCAAGATCCAGACGATCGGCGCCCGCTACGCGCACGGCGAGTTGAGCCTTGAAGAGGCCGCCTCCCTGGGCTGCCGGGCCTGCGCCAGCCCCGGCGGCGGCTGCCAGTTCCTCGGCACCGCGGCGACGGCCCAGGTGGTCGCCGAGGCGCTCGGGTTGTCGCTCCCGCACGCGGCCCTGGTCCCTTCCGGGCAGGCGATCTGGCTCGACCTGGCCCGTCGATCCGCCCGGGCGCTGGTCAACCTCGTCAAGAGCGGCCTGACGACCCGATCGATCCTCACGGATGCGGCCGTTCGGAACGCCATGATCGTCCACTCGGCGTTCGGGGGCTCTACCAACCTGCTGCTGCACGTCCCGGCCGTCGCCCACGCCGCCGGCCTCCGCCGCCCCGACGTCCACGACTGGCACGAGATCAACGTCAAGACGCCCCGACTGGTGAGCGTGCTCCCCAACGGCCCCCATTACCACCCGACCGTTCGCGCCTACCTGGCCGGGGGCGTCCCAGAGGTCATGCACCAGCTTCGGCCCTTGAACCTGCTTGACGAGCGCGTGACGACCGCGACCGGCGAGCCCCTGGGCCGGCTGCTCGACTGGTGGGAGTCCAGCGAGCGCCGGAAACGGTCGCGCGAGCGGCTGTACCAGGAGGACGGCGTCGATCCGGACGACGTGATCATGAGCCCGGCCGCCGCCGCCGAAAAGGGGCTCACGAGCACCGTGACCTTCCCCCGGGGCAACCTGGCGCCGCAGGGCTCGGTCATCAAGAGCACGGCCATCGACCCCTCGGTGGTCGATCCTGACGGCGTGTACCGCAAGCTCGGCCCCGCGCGGGTCTTCACCCGTGAGCATGACGCGATCGAGGCGATCAAGGGGCAGGGGCGACGTCCGATCAAGCCCGGCGACGTCGTGGTTCTGATGGGCCGCGGACCGATGGGCGCCGGCATGGAGGAGATCTACCAGATCACCGCCGCATTGCGGCACCTCTCGTTCGGCAAACAGGTCGCCGTGCTGACCGACGCCCGGTTCTCCGGGGTCTCCACCGGCGCCTGCGTCGGTCACATCAGCCCGGAAGCCCTGGCCGGGGGCCCGCTCGGCAAGCTCCGGGACGGCGACCTGATCCGGATCGTCGTCGACCGCATCAAACTGGAAGGCTCGATCGATCTGGTCGGCAAGGACGGCGCGGAGTTCGGGGCCGAGGAGGGCGCGCGGACCCTCGACGGCCGAGCCCCCCACCCGACGCTCTCGCCCGACCCCGACCTCCCCGACGACACCCGGCTCTGGGCGGCCCTCCAGGCGGTCGCGGGCGGCACTTGGGGGGGCTGCGTCTACGACGTCGACGGCATCATCGCGGCCCTTCGGCCGTCGGCGAGCCGTCATGTCGAGCCTTGACCTCCGAGTAAGCATCGGAATCCGGCTCTTGCTTGCCCTGCTTGCCCTGCCCTGGAAGTAGGGCAAGCAGCGAAGTAAACCCTTCTCCCCTCGCGGGAGAAGGTGGCCGAAGGCCGGATGAGGGGGGCGCGACGGCCTCCGACTCCCCCTCTTCCGCCCCTTCTGCTTGCCCTGCTTGCCCTACTTCCAGGGCAGGGCAAGCAGGGCAAGCAGGGCAAGCCACTACCAATGGATCTGGGGCGGGAAGAACTCGACGATCAGCTCCTGGTAGAACGGCTTCAGCCGGGCGACGTCGGGGGGGGCCTCGCCCTTGGAGTAGAGGTCGTAGGGGTTGAACTTGCGGACCCAGGCCAGCCTGCGCAGGTCGCTTTCGTTCATCAGTTCGGTGTACGCCCCCTCGCGGTGGGCCGGGTAGAACGAGTGGTAGCGGATCATCGCCAGGGCCTCGTCGGGGAGGTAGTCCTTGACGACGTGGTAGAGGTACTCGTCGTGGCCCCACGACATGTGGACCTTGTCGAGCCCGCAGTGGGGCTCGTAAACGCCCGTGGCGGTCTGGTACGCGGGGTTCTCAGAATCGGGGTTGGCGGCGAAGAACTCGGGGAAGACGATCTTGTCGGAGAATCGGCAGCCGACGGGGAAGGTGTCGCCGACGACCGCCCACTGGGGCTCTCCCCAGAGGCAGAGGATCTTGCCCAGGTCGTGGATCAGGCCGGTCAGAATGAACCACCGGGGATGCCCGTCGGCCCGGACGGCCTCGGCGGTCTGCATCAGGTGCTCGATCTGCGTCAGTTCGGTGTCTGGGTCGCTGTCGTCGACCAGGGTGTCCAGGAACTCCATGGCTTCCCAGACGCCCATCTTCCGGCGCGACTTGCCCAGGAACTCCCGCTCCTTGTCCTTTACGAATTCGAACGTCTGGTGGGTGTGGTTGAGTCGGTAGAACTCCCGGACGCCGGGGCGCACGTTGTCGCCGTAGTCGCGGAAGGCGTCGGCCTGCTCCGGCTGGGGGTAGCGCTCAAGTAAAAAGTCCTCCCAGTGATCCAGGTCGGCCAGGGGATTGGGATCGGACGGCGTTGGTTGTCCCGACATCAGTCAAAACCTCCCTTCATGTGACCTTCCGGCACGACTCTTGGTTTGAAGCTTCTCAGGATGCCAGCCCGAAGCGCAAGCGAGGGTGTGTTTTACGTTGGCGATCCGGAGTGTCGAGACGGTCTCAAGTCGATCCACTCGCTTGCGCATCGGGCTGGTATTCGAAGACCCGCCCAAGTTTTGGGGCTCCGAGCGCCGATGATGCTGAAAGTAATTGCTGGACCAGTTGTGCGAGCGGGGCGAGTCGGACGGTGGGGAGTCAAGGCAAATCGTCGATCGATTCCGGGAATTCCTCACAGCCCGAGTCGCCCACGAACGATAACTAGACCACATAGACCGGTCGCGATGATAGTGACAAGTCGCCGGAACGATCGGTCGTTTTGAGAGCAAGCGATCCCGGCGCCAGTAAGTCGGCGAGGCAGGAGCGTCTCCCGACGTGTTCGCGCACGTTCCCAAGGAGGGGATAAGACCATGTACCGATCCGCGCGGCACCTGAGCCCGACAACCCCGCGCTGGGTTCGCGGCCTGATGACCGGTGCCTTTCTGGCGGTCCTTTGCACCACGAATTCCGGGTGCGGGCTGTCTTACGTCTTCCGTAAAATCTCGCCGTTGCACCCGACCGGATGGTCGTTCGCCTGGCCGATCTTCGCGTCGCAATCGCAACGGCTTGAAGAAGATATGGCGGCCGAGGAACGCGACCGAGT
This sequence comes from uncultured Isosphaeraceae bacterium, assembly GCA_937907405.1. GTDB lineage: Bacteria > Planctomycetota > Planctomycetia > Isosphaerales > Isosphaeraceae > Paludisphaera. The sequence goes on from CALCIC010000742.1 coordinate 5,465, forward strand.
GCCGGTCCTCGACCCGATCCCGACCGAGTTCGCCCCCGCGGCGTGCCTCGATCCGCCGAGCGAGGAGGAAGTTTGGAACAAGGTGCCCAAGTTCAAGCATGGTTCGCCGG
>CALCIC010000743.1 GCA_937907405.1 uncultured Isosphaeraceae bacterium
CTCGCGCGACACGACCCCCAGGCGCGGGCGCCCCGGACCTCGGGGCGCTTCGTCGGCCGCGTCCGCCGACTCCTCGAACCGCCGCGCCACGTCCGCGACCGTCCCCCGCAAGTCGATCTCGACCTGCTCGCTCGTCACGTCGTCGAAGATCAAGACCGGCGCCGACCGGCCCCGGTCGACGACCCGCTTGACCTCGACCGCCACCTGGGCCAACGCGCCCCCCGCGATCCGCCGGTCCCCCTCAAACGCCGTGCACGACCGCTCTCTTTCCATCATCAGCCTCCCCTTCCCGATTAAGGTTCTCGTAACGCGACGAATTGTACCCGGGTATTATCGGTAATCAATATGCCCGGGTAGAATTTCTCGTTGAGAATCTCGATCGGTCGGCGAGGGGGGCGGCTCTCAGGCGCGACGGCGGACGGAGAGGCCGGCTATCCCGAGGACGCCAAGGCCGAGCATGAGGGCCGACGCGGGTTCGGGCACCGGGCCTCGGACATAGATCTGGTACGACGCCGTCGCCGTGTCGCGCACGGGGCTGCCCGGACCGTAACTGAGCGCCTCCGCAGTGACCGTCCCACGATAGAGTCCGACCGGCGTGTCGGAGGTGATTACGACGTAGAACTGGGGAGGAAGCGGCGGCCTGGGCGGAAAACCAGGCGGATTCAGGTCGAAAATGCCGACCGCCTCCAGGAAGTCGACTCCGTTCGTCGGTTGGCCGAATCCAAAGCCATAAAACGACCACTCTCTGCCGATGCTTATGCTTGCACCTATTGGCAAATGAATATCATCTCCTGGCGAAGTCGGCAGAGTTACTTCGGTGTAATCATTGTTGACACTGACGCTCACCCCCGAACCGGCGCGCGCGGCGGGGCTCATGACCGACCAGGCGACGACCGTGGGGATTAGCAGAGCGAATGACGACCAGGGTCGAATAGACATTGAGGCAGCCTTTCAGCCAAAACGTCGATGCCTGTGCGAGTGCGGTTGCTTGGGTGGAACTCCAAAAATGCGATCGTATATGGCACGAAGACGACGAGGGAATACGAAACCGCGCGACGTGTTGCCGAGACAACATTCGCGCGGTTTCGTCGGCTTAACAGCGAGTTGATCCGCCTATTCCTGGGCTGGGCTCGTGGCTTTGTGTGATTAAGCGCGGCGACTCGCCTAAATGTTTAGTCTCCTGCGCCGGTCGTTTAGAGGAGGTTGAGGACGCGGTCGGAGAGTCCTTTCTCGCCGAGGATGACGTTGAGCTTGCCCCCCGCGACGACCTTTTCGAGGACTTCGAGTTCGCGAAGCCGCATGAGGGTCGGATTGTCGGCGAGGAGCCTGGCGGTATTGGCCTGGCTCCGGAGCGCGGCGGTCTCCTCGCGGCGGGTGATGAGGTTGGCCTCGGCGGCTTTTTTGGCTTCCGTGACCTTGTTCATCAACTCTTTCATGTCGCCGGGGAGGATCAGGTCGCGGACGCCGAGCGTGACGATCGCCAGGCCCAGGGCTTCGGCTCGGGGGGCGAGCAGGCCGGCGGCCTCGGCGGCCGCGGCCTCCTTGTCGGCGAGCAGGGCGTCGAGTTCGCGTCCTCCCACGACGGCCCGAAGCGCGAGCTGCGCCTCGCGGTAGAGGGCCTGCTTGTGGTCGTCGATCGTGCAGACGGCCTTGCGCGGGTCGACGACGTGGTAGGTCGCCGACGCGTTGAGCCGGAGCGTCACCTTGTCGGCGCTGATGATCTCCTGGCCGGGCACGTCGATCGTGGTTTCTCGGAGGTCGACCTCGACCACCCGGACCTCGGCCGACCGCTTCCAGAACGCCCAGGGGCCGGGGTCGAGCACCCCCGCGAATCGGCCGTCGAGGAACACCACCCCCACGCAGCCGCGATTGACCGAACCGGTTTCCAGCTGGTCGCGGGCCGCCGGATTCAGGTTCTGCAAGACGACCTTCAGGTCGTCGTGCTCGAATCGAGGCGAGCGGACGTCGACGATCTCGACCCGGACGTCGCGCTGGCCGAGCCAGAACGCGTACTGCCCCGGCGACAAGACCCGCGCGAACCGGCCGTCGATCCAGACCAGGGCGCGGTGGTCGTCGTTCAGGTCGATCACCTCGGCGTAGCCTTTCAGCGCGCCCGACTTGACGATCAGGTCGAGCTTCTCGTGCGCGAGGAACGGCGCGCGCCGCGAGACGACCTCGACGCCCGCCCGGTTGAACGGGTCGAAAATCCAGTGCGATCCGACGTCGAGCAGCTCGCGGAACTCGCCGTCGCGGAAGTGCAGACCGACCTCGTAGCCGCGTACCTTGACCCTCTTGAATCCGAACATGATCGAGCCTCCCCGCCCCCGGCGTCGACCCGGGGGCGTATTCTCAAACCAAGGAATGATGCAATTTTGAAATGAGTTCCGCGAGAAGAAGAACGCCGTCGGGGGACGGGACGACCGATGGTCGCGCGTCGGGTCGCGGAGCGCGCTTGAGCCGCGTCGGCCGCCGGTTCTTCGGGCCGTTCGAGACGATTCGAGGGATCGCCCGTCCCGGCCCGCCGGCCGTCGACCTGGCGCGGCGGAATCCGCGTGCTACAGGGCGTCCGTCCGCGCCGCCGGCGCCGGGCTCTCGCGTCGGTCGACGCTCAAGACCCGCGCTCCGGCCGACCGAATCGGCCGCCCGCCCCCCTTGGGCTTCGTGGTCTGGGACGCTTGCGCGCCTCAGTACGGTTGGTTTTTCAGACCAATCGCGGTGATGTGGACGGGATTCGAACCCGTGTCCTCAGGTCCATAGCCTGATGCTCATTCCACTGAGCTACCACGTCCCGACGTCGTCATGGTTTCCGAACCCCGATGAGGAACGCGCGCCGCCGATCGTGAAACCACGAGGCACGCGCGCCGCCGGGCCGACGAAGCCGGTCGCTTGCTTGAAGAGTCGTTGCGAAGAGACGCCGGTGGGAGTCGAACCCACATGAACCGGGTTGCAGCCGGTCGCCTTGCCGTCCGGCTCCAGCGTCGTTGTGTCGTTGTTGCGATCGGCGAATTGTCAAAGACGGGTGAGATCAACGAAAAAAGCCCGACGTCGCGTGACGCCGGGCCGGATCGGACCGGAGAGCGGGCCGTCGGGCGGAGTCACTGCGTCATCGCCTTGCCGGAGCGACCGGCGGTTATGTTTCCGGTCGGCTGGTCGCCGCAGTGACTGAACATGGTTCCTCGCTCCTTTCGCGCCCGTGTTGAATTTGGATTCCGGAAGGGAGACGCGCGAAGCCGTCTTGATGTTCGCGTCGATTTTGGATTTCCTCTCGCAGCCCCCGCGAGCCACATTGACGAAAGAGCCGACTGCCAGCCCGAGGGTGAGCGTCTCGAAAGTGGGTGGGGAATCTCGTCCAGCAGAGGCGGTTGATGGGTAGCCTCGGATTACCGTATTTCCCGCTCCGGGGGGCCGCACGTCGGTCGAGCATCTCGCCCGAGCGGCTTGCCGGGTTCGTCCTGTGGATGCTCGGGCGGGACGCCCGAGCCACGAAACCTCGAGCACGAGAGCGGTTTCCTGATGGGTTGCGCAGTTCGCCGCCGGGACTCGACCGTTCGCCCTTGTGGAGTGCGGGAGCTTGCTCCCGCGCGCGATGCGTGTTGGATGCGGCGGCAAC
>CALCIC010000744.1 GCA_937907405.1 uncultured Isosphaeraceae bacterium
GCCGACGGCCAGTATTCGCACGTCTCCAGCTCGCTGATCCGTCAGGTCGCGCGGTTCGGCGGCAGGGCCTCGCTCCGGCCGTTCGTCCCCGAGATCCTGATCGACCCGATCCTGGCGAAGCTGAGCGTGAATCCGGCCTCGGCCCCGCAGGTCGACTACGACAAGGGGACCGCCCCGGCCAAGCTCCCCGAGCCGTGACGGCGCCGCGCTGCCGAGGTCAGGGGCGGGCTTCCGGTTTTAACGCCTGGCCCGGCGGCGGGTAGTTCCTGGACGCGTCGTCGAGGACGAGAATCCAGTCGGACGCTTCCCCGGGCTCGGGAGTCTCGAAGCGGCGCTCGCCTTTGGATTCGAATTCGCCGATGGCGTCGGCCTTCCCGGTGCGCGGGTTGAACCACCAGGCCTTGAGCTTCGGTCCCTTGACGGCGGTCATGTGGACGGAGAACGGTCGACCGACGGGGGCGTAGATCATCGCGTAGGTCCGGTCCTGGTCGCGGGCGGCGACGAACCGGTACCGCCCCGCGCCGGGGACGGCCGTGGCGACGCGGTCGGTCGCGATGATCGAGTCGTCGGGGACGCGGGTCAGGATCGGTCGGGATTCGATGAGCCGGCGGCCGTGTTGCATCTGGCCGGCGCCCGGCTGGTCGATCGCCTCATACCAGGGTAGAAGCGGGTCGTTGATCGGCCCTCGATCGGGCGCCCACATCTGCCAGACCGAATGATGGCCGTAGGTGTGGCCGCAGGCGCCGGTGAACAGGTTCCAGTACAGCGGCCGTCGGACGTCGGCGGCGGTCGAGTGGCCGTTCCGCTTGGCGTTGAACGAGATCGGATGGTCCTCGTACAGCGGTTCGCCGTCGATCACGGGGAGGACCGGCTTGCGGTCGTAATCCTTGCGGGTGTTTTCATACGTGCCGGTGAAATCGGTGTTGTGGCCGTTCTGCCGCATGTTGAACGAGAGCCACGGCTCGCCGTGAAAGTCGTCGGCCGAGCCGCCGCCGCCGCGCGGGTGGAACGTGATCAGGTGCGCGCCGCCGTCCCCCTTGCGGAGCCCCCGGGCCATCGCCCGGATGGTCTCCTTCTGGGCGTCGTTCTCGAGTTTTCGATCGCCGCCGAGAATCCAGACGAGGGCCGCGTCCTTGTAGCGGCGGCCCAGCCATTCGCCGTAGACCTCGGCGTTCCTGGCGTTGAACAGCGGCTTGCCGTCCTTGATCGGGTCGTGCCAGTAGCGTCCCCAGGTGGGGAGGAAGCCGATCACGAGGCCCAGGCCGTTCGCCCTGTCCACGATGTAATCGACGTGGTCCCAGTAATCGTCGTTCGGGCCGTCCTTGACGGCCGGACGGGTCGGATCGAGGTCGACGAGCGGCAGGTGTCCGTAGGGATTCGGCGCCTTGTGGCCGTCGACCTCGGAGAGCGCGACGGCCTGGATCACCGTGAACTGCTTGGCCGCCCGGTTGGAGAGGTACCTGTCCGCCTCCTCCCGCTTGAGCCGGTGGAACAGCTCCCAGGCCGTGTCCCCCAGGTAGAAGAACGGCCGGCCGTCGGCCGCCAGCAGGAATCGGCCGTCGGGGCTGATCTTCGTCGGGAACCGCCCCTTCGGCTCGTCGGCGCGGACCGGAGTGAGAGCGACCGCCAGCATGAACGAGAGGAGGAGGACGCGGTTCATGGGAGGGCCTTTCATGTTGGACTCGACGAGGGGCGGATGACGGATGATCCACGTTCGACGGTCGCTGCGAAACGCCAGGACCCTCATCCGGCCTTCGGCCGCCTTCTCCCGGGGGGAGAAGGATGATCGCCGGAGCATCTGATTAACTATGCGTCAGTTCGCTCAGACGCCGGCGCCGATCGGCTGGACGTCGACGAGGGCGGCGGTGGCGGCGGCGTGCTTGCGGATGTCCTCGGTGATCCGCATGGAGCAGAACTTGGGTCCGCACATGCTGCAGAACGCGGCCGTTTTGAAGGCTTCCTGGGGGAGCGTCTCGTCGTGCATCCGGCGGGCGGTCTCGGGGTCGAGCGAGAGCCGGAACTGCTCCTCCCAGTTGAAGCTGTACCGGGCGCGCGAGAGCGCGTCGTCGCGGTCGCGGGCGCCGGCGCGGTGGCGGGCGACGTCGGCGGCGTGCGCGGCGATCTTGTAGGCGATCACCCCCTGGCGGACGTCCTCGACCTCGGGCAGTCCGAGGTGCTCCTTGGGGGTGACGTAGCAGAGCATGCTGGCGCCGTGCCAGCCGGCGAGCGCCGCGCCGATCGCCGAGGTGATGTGGTCGTAGCCCGGCGCGATGTCGGTCACCAGGGGGCCCAGGACGT
>CALCIC010000745.1 GCA_937907405.1 uncultured Isosphaeraceae bacterium
CGACGGCCGGCAGCGGCTCAGGCATCTGGCGGTAGGGCTCGCCCTGGACTCCCCATTTATTCGACGGCAGGTAATTGGGGATGGGGCCGGCCGCCTCGATCACCGGGACCGGCTTCAGATCCGTCGCGGCGACGGGGCGGCCGTCGAACACCGGCGTCCCCGCCGCCCATCGAATTCCGCGCTCGATCAGGTCCTGAAAACCCGGCTGTTCCCAGGTCCGCGAGTCGTGCCCGTAGGCGGTGTAGAAAACGCGGCCCTTGCCATGCGTCCGGGTCCAAGTGTAGGCTCGTCGCCGCGCTTTTGCAGGACGTGGCGAGCGTCGGCGTTGTGATGGTCGTGGACGTAGGTCTCGTCCCAGGTGCGGAACGGATGCAGTCCCTCGGTGATCGGATGCTCGGCGTCGACCACAGTCGTGTCGAACTCCCCCGCGCCGTGGCTCTTGAACTGCGCCCCGACGAGCGCCACGCACCTGGGCGAATTACGGAAGCAGTACGACGCGCAGTGGATCGGAACGAACCCGCCCCCCCCTTCGACGTAATCGAGAAGCGCCTCTTCTTGCGCCGGGGCGATCTCGTCGATGTTGGCGTAAACCACGAGCGCCCGATACTTCGCCAGCGTCTCGGGGTTGAGGTCCGCGAGGTTCTCGGTGTACGTCACGTCGATCCCGCGGAGAGCCAGCACGGGCTTGATCTGCGCCGCGCGGTCGGCCGGCTCGTGGTGGCCGCGATCTCCCAGGAACAGGACGGGGATCGGCGGCGAGGCCCCCCGCGCCGGCATCAACGGCGACGCCGTCAGGGAGATGGCCAGACCAACGAGCATCAGCCTGAAGCGCGTCATGGAGGTCGTTCTCTGAGAATGGTGGGGCGAAGGTCCGAAGCTCGCCTTCAACGTTGCACGCAATCCGGACGCGGGGCGATGAGCGACTCGTGCGGACGACGACGCCCCCGCGTGGAAGTTCGTTCATCGTAGAGCGGTGTCAACCTGGTGTCGAGGGGCGCTCCACGGTTTCGGATCGTCGAGCGATCCGCGATCGGCCCTGCCGATCCGGCTCGTCACGATGTGCAATCCCTGTTCAGGGCAGGGCCGACACGACGAAAAGGCCGCGATGTTCCGTCGAGGTGGAACGCGGCCTTGAAGCGGCGGGCGAGTCGTCGGTCGTCGTCGCGTCCGGTCAATGATGAACGGCGCGTTCCAGCGTCTTGCACTGCTCGATCCAGTCGCCGAGCTGCTTCTCCGAGGGGATCCGCCGGGTGAGTTTCTTGGCCTCGTTCACCTCGACGAGCTTCGCGTGCAGGTTCGCGGCGACTCGTTTCGCCAGCTCGGGGACCGAGTCCACCCCGGCGGCCTCGAGAAGCTCGGAAAACTGCTCGGCCACACCTACGATCCGAATCAGGTCGGCGTGGTTGACCCATTTCAGGATCAGGGCGCCGGAGATCCCCGTCTTCTCGGCCAGGTCGTCGCGCCCCTTGCGCGTGGCCCCTTCCTCCAGCAGCTTATCGACGGTCTTGATCCCGACTTCCTCAAGTTTCTTGGAGTAAACCTCACCGATCCCTTCGATGTCGATAATTTTCACGGCTTCTCCTTTCTCGATCCAACATTGTGTAAGTGTCTGTCTCGTAGAGGGGAGGGCGAGGCTCCCGCCGAGCCGCAGGCGACGGCGAGAACCGGCTCGGCGGGAGGCTCGCCCTCCCCGAATACGTGCTTATCGGACGGGCCCTCAGTCGACGAGCGGCTGCTGCCAGCCCTTCCCAGACTATAGTTCGTTCCGAGGTTGAAACAAGTTGACAGCGAGCTCTGAGAGTCCAGAATCGTCTGCTCGAAATCGAGATGAGGTCCTCGCCTAGTCGATCAGCTCGGAGCGACCGTGGTACCCCGAAGGGAGCTGGAGCGAGTCGAGGGAGCGGCGCACTCCGCGACGATGCCAGAACCGCGAGGCGCGAGCGCGAATCAGGACGTTTCGGCCCTGGACGCGAACCTCGACCTCGCTGGCGCGGTCGCCGAGCGATTCCTTGACCGCCTTCTCGATCCGCCGCTTCACCGCCGCATCGACGGCCGGGTCGGACTTCGACTCAATGCTGACCGCGCTTTTCACGTCGTCCCGGCCGTCGTCGAACCCCAGGAGGCGACCGAGCACCGAGCCCGGGAAGGCGCGTGGGGCGGCTTCGCTTCCAACGGGGGTTGATGCGGCCGCCGCCGTTCGGGGCCTGGCCGAGACCGGAGCCTTGGCCCTGGGAGGGTCGTCGGTCTCATCATTTTCGGGGATCGGTTCGAGGGTCAAGGGCATGGTGACCGTCGGTGCGATCGGTTCGAGGCGACCCGCCGGCTCGGGACCGGCGAGCGGCGGCGGGATCGCGGAATTCGGCTCCGAATCGACGGCCGGCGATGGCGCGGCGCGCCCCGAGAAGGCGGCCGGCGCGTTGACCCCGGGGATCACCAGAAACGGGCGTCGAGCCGCCGGTTTGCTCGCCGGCCCAGCCGAGGGGAGGGGGGAGGAAGCCGCGGGCGGAGGCTCCAACGCGGGGGGGCTGAGCGGCGGGCCGTCTTCCTGGGCGCTCGCAAGGGTCGTCGCCGCCAACAGAATTCCCAGGGTCCCGCCGACGCTTCGCGACATGACCTCTCGCCCTCGTGAACAGCTCCC
>CALCIC010000746.1 GCA_937907405.1 uncultured Isosphaeraceae bacterium
CCTCCTCTCCCGAGCTTCTTGGCGCAAGGTCAGACTTTGTTTTTGGTTTGGCCGACCACGCACGGCTGCAACGAAGTCGGCTGAGCCGATCCCGCGGTCGATCCATGCACGATCACCAACGGCCGATCGGGCAGTGCTCGTGGGGCATCGCGGCCTTCGCCGTCGTGAAGCAGCCGCAGATCCGGCACCGGAGGCCCGTGTGATGGACGCAGGCCCGGCACGCGGCGAGGCGGTCCCGACGCGCCTCGGCCGTCGTCGTCCGCATGCCGGAGCCCAGGAACGTCGCCATCGCCCGCGTCGCCGTCAGGGCCATGCGGAGAATTCCGACGCCCTTCACGGCTTGCGGAGGGGGCGCGGCCGGGTTCGTCGCGACGCCCGCGTCGATCGGCCCGGCCGAGAGGGCCGACGCGAAGGCGTCCGGGTGGTACCGACGCAGCTGCGCCTCGTACCAGTCCGCCTCCGGCGCGTTCGACGACCGCAGGATGGCCGCCGACTCCTCGGCCCCCGCCAGGGCGAGGTCGGGACGGTCCGCCTCGGCCCATGCGGCCGCCTGCAGCCAGAGCAGCCGCGCCTCGTGCCTGCGGTCGCCCGCCGCCCGGGCCGACTCCCGCGCCCGGCCCAGGACCGCCGCCGCGCCGGCCGGGTCGCCCGACCTCGCGAGCGCCTCGCCCAGGCGTTCGAGGACCGCCTTCCTCGCGAACGGGTCGCCCAGCCCGTCGGCCAAGGCGGACGCCGCCTCCAGGGCTCTCCCCGACTCCCGCGCCCGGCCCAGGGATTCCAGGACGCGGCCCAGGTCGACCAGGACGTCGGCCTCACCCCCGCAGTCTCCCAGGGCGCGATGCAACGCCAAGGCCTCATGAAGCGGTGTTAAAGCCGCCTCGGACCGGCCGTCCTTCGCCCAAAGCATCGCCAGGTCGGCCAGCGCCGTCGCCTCACCGCGCCGATCTCCGGACGAGCGGGCGGATTCCAGGAGCCGGGCGGCCGTCGCCGCCGGGTCCTCGGCCTCAGCGACGCCCTCGGCGTCCGCCGCCGGCCCCACTCCCGACGCCAGGACGAGCCTCCCGCCCAGCCGCCGGAGCCGGACATTGCCCGGCCAAAGCCCATGCATCCGCTCTTCGTCGAGCGATCCGCCGTCTTCCACCCAGGCCAGCGCCAGATCGACCCGCCGCTCGCCGCAACGCTCGGCCGTCCCCCCGTCCGGCATCGCCCAGCCCGCGTCCGCCCCGCCCCCCGCCAGCTTCGCGACCAGACGGGCCAACGCCCCAGCCGACGTCCGCCGTCGCGCCCGCGTCGCCGTCGCCGACGTCCAGCGGACCCCGTCCCGCACCCGCACCTCACCCCGACGCGCCGTGGCCACGCGGTCCCAATACTGGAACCCCCGCTCACACTCCAGAGGCACCCAGAGGACCACCCGCCCGTCGCTCTCGGCGGACTCGACGAGGATCCCGCGATCCAGCTCCAGCCTATCCCAGTCAAGAACTCCCATCGCGGACGCCTCCGAATCGCGGACCAAGACGGAAGTTGTGCGGTGCCAAGGTCCGCCCACCAAGCCTCCCTTCTGCCCTGCCCTATGAGGTCTCTCCCCCAACCTCCTCCGATGCGCCTCCTCGGTCGCTGACGACGAACCGGCGGCAATGAGCCTGGATCAACGACTCGACCAGTTCAGAGCGGTCCATTGAGAGCATCGCGCAATGGACCGAAAGACGTTGTGAGGCCTCAGCCGATAGATGGATCGTCGACTTCACCTTGCCGGCTCCTTGCCGGTTCGTCGGAGGGAATCAAAGACCGCCCTATTGGGAATTGGGCGTGGGAACTCGGCGCGTACCTTCCACGGGCCAACTCCGGCTTGGGCTTGGGCTCAGGCGTCGGCCCCGTCGCCGGGCCTCGCCCGAAGGCCGGACGCCGTTCGATCCCGGCCTTGTCACGGGCCGCGCCGTGAAGAGACGCACGGAGGCCGCGCCGTGAAGAGTGGACCATCGCTCAAAAAGGTTTCTAAGGGCGACCCGTACCGCGCGTCGCACCAGAACAAGATCGTCGACGCGGTCAACAACGCGGCGAACCTCGCGGTCGACGGCGCTTCCGGATACGCCCTGGCGAGCGGCCAATACCTCTTCGTCCCGTCCGAGGAGTGGTGCTACGCCAAGATCACGGCCAAGAACGCCGGGAACAACTACGACTGGACCGAGCAGTACCCCGAATCCGGCGGCGGGTGGGCCGACGGCGCGAGGTCCGGAACCGAATCCGCAAACCCCGCGATCGAGGCCAACGAAGCCGTCGCGGCGGACTTCCCCGTCTACGCGATCCTCCGCCTCGAACCCGCGTCCAACGCATGGATCTTCTTCCTCGACCAATGCTCGTGAACCGCCAGCCGGCGCTACCCGGCTCAAGGTAGCGCGAATCCGACGCGCACGCGTGGGGGCGCGTCCGCGCGTCGCGCCCGCGCGCTTCCGAATGGATTTGTATTGTATTTCTAAAACAAAAATCTCAGCGCTTGTATTTGAACCAGATATTCAATTCTTACGGTGCAAAAAACGCGGACGGGCGACGCGAGCCCGCGCGGCAAGGCAAAGGGTTTCGGCGTTTGGGCATTGAACGGGGATTGCGGCGACGCGGTCTTGGAACTTGCTGGGGGTCTGGAAGAGGCAAGAGGGGCTTTCGCCCCCCGTCGAGGTCGTCCGGGGCCTTCGAGAAGGCCGCTGGCCCGCCCCGGGACGCGTCCCCGGGGGTCGGGTGGTATGTTTCCGCGTCCGGACGCGCAACGGCCCATCCTGGCGAATCCTGGCGATCCTTGGGGGTCGTCGCGAGTCGCGGATGAACGCGCGTCCGCCAGGGTTGATTGAATCGGATCAAAAATGGGAATCCGCATCGTGTTTGGAACCATCGCGCCAGCGTGGCTTCCTGTCGCCGATCGAATGCGTCACGGTCTGCGTCGACTACGCCGACTTCCGGAATTTGGAATTTGCTGACTCTACCGGATTGCAGGTTTGGGGTTTCCGAGGCCCAACAGCGATGTTGACGCCGTCAGGTTGAGGAACCAGTCCTCGTGGTAGCGTTTGTCGTTGAGCCGATGGGCCGGGCTCTGGAACTTCCGGACCTTCCTGCCGCGAGGCGCGTAGGGCCGGAAGTTCTGCAACAAGGCCCAACCCCTCAACCGCAACTCGGACGAGCCCTGATGACCGTGCAGGCCCCGGCCCGCGTACATCAATCGACACAGCCGGTTCATCGGCCGGTCGACCGCGTTGCTGGTGCGATGGCATCCCGGGTGGTCGTAGGCCGTCGCGTAGGCGTCCCTCTTGTTCCACAGCTTCCCCAACATCTCGCGTACCGGGGCGGTCCAGGTCTGGGCGCCGCACCAGTCCTGGAACTCCCCCATCAGGCGGCGGAACTCCTCCGCGGAGGGGGCCCGATAGACGTCCCAAATCCGGCGGTGGAGGTCGCGGGCCTTGCGGCAGCGGTCGCGGACCTTGAGGAAGCCGTGGAGGAAGCAGAGGACGATCGCGATCGCGGGGAACCACGCCAGGAAGGCGTTGCGGGTCGAGGCCCAGCCGTCGACGTTGACGGTCGCGGGGGCGTATTCGGGATCGACGCCGCGGGCCTCGGCGGCGAAGACGCCGTAGGCTTCGCGAAGGTGGGCGTCGTCGGCCGCGGACGCCAAGGCCACGCCCAGAACGCAGCCGCCGCCCACGGTGGTCGCGACGTAGCCCTTGCCTCCGGCCCAATCGACGTGATGTTCGTCGGCGGCCAGGTGCTCGGGCAGTCGGGACGGGTCGCGGACGGTGGCGCCGACCAGGCTGCTCCGCCCCAACCGTTCGACGACGCGATACCAATACATCTCGCTGTGTCCGAAGCCCGTCTTCAGCAGCCAGGCCGGCACGCCGTGGGCCGCCAGCAACAGGGGGAAGGCCAATTCCTCGGCCGTGCCGACTATGTAACCGGCGATGACGCCGGGTCGCAGGCTGTAGACGCGGCCGTCGGCGAGGACGATCTTGCGGAGCTTCAGGCCGAAAAGCTAGCGGGACGGGCGGCCGAAGCCGTGAAGGCGGTATCCGGCGTCGAACCCGGCTGGGAACAACTCCGGCGCGTCGTGGAACCGACCGTCGACGAACTCCCGGACGCGGCGGGAGTCGCGCCAAATCTCGTCGTGGAGCGCTCGCGTCATGGGAAGGACGATCTGTTTGGCGCCGCGGGGAGCTTGCAGCGGGGCCGGTTTTCGTTCACGATCCACGAGTCGGGTGTTCGGTCGCACGTCCATCTTGGCATCCTCTCCTGTGACAAGAAGAAGGATGACAGAGATGCGGGCGATCGGACACCTGGCGCCTCTCAAACCTGCAATCCGGTAGAGTCAGGGAATTTGCGAGTACGAAAGGCGCGACTCGCTTGAAGTCCAGGATCGCGTTACCCGCAGCTTAGCCCGGACGTCCGATCGGCGCGAGCCGTGCGTCAAGGGCGTCGATCGCGAGGATTACGCGCAAGCCGAGCGACCCGCGATCCCCCGCAATCGAGGCGACGGCGACGAAGGGCCGCCGGGAGAAATCGAACCCGCTCGAGGAAGCCCGCGTCCCGCCGAATAGAATCCCAAGCCGGGCGCGAGACCCGCGGGACGTCCGTCGGGCGCGATCCCGAATCACCGAAACGACATGACGCACGCACTATGAAGCATGCATGGAACCACCAAGTGAGTGAGTCGTCGCTCTGGTACGGACGCTTCGTCCGGTTCTATTTGCCCGGCGGCGCGGATCGCTCGATCGACAAGGCTTATCGGTCGTTCCGCTCCAGGCAGGCGACAGGCGTCAAAGAGGCTCCAACCGTCGTCCGCGGAGGCGCGTCCGGAAGTTGGAACGCCGCAGCCCGCAAATGGTCCTGGACCGCACGCGCCAGGGCGTACGACGCGCATCAGGCCGTGCTCGTCCAGCGCGCCCACGCCAACGCGATCAAGAAGGCGAACGAGAGGCACCTCGCGGTCGTCCAGAACCACTTCGGCAAGCTGCTCAAGCAGACGCAGGTCACGGACTACTCGGGCTTGACGGACATGGGCGACTTGCTGAAGGCGGCCAAGGAGCTGATCCTCCTGGAGCGGCTCCTGCTGGGCATGCCGCTCACGGTCGAGGAGACGCGGACGGCCCCGGTCGACCCGGCGGCGGCGCGGGCGGTCCAGGAGTCGGTCGAGTCGACCGCCACCCCCGAGATGCTGGCCGAAGTCTTCAAGATCCTCGACGCCCAGGGTGCGTTCGCCGATGCCCGGGTAGGGATCGAGCACAACGCCCGATGATTGTCGAGGATGATCTCTGTCGGATCGCGAGCCGATTTCGCGCTTCCCCCCTCTCCTCCGACGGGCCGATCGGGCTTGCTCCGATACGCTCGTCGGCGGACGACGGCCCGGCCCGGCGCGCCTCCCGAGCGATGCCCGGCGTTGGCAAGGCGGTTTTTGGAGGCCCGATTCGTTGATGATCGTTATTCCGATGCTCAACGCCTGACGGCGTCATTGGCTGTGGCGCCGGTTCGATCGCGCCAAGGCGAAGCGGGCGACCGATTTGTGCTCAACGCCTGACGGCGTCATTGGCTGTGGCGCATGGGCGAGCGGCTCGTCGTGCTGCCGTCGCATTAGTGCTCAACGCCTGACGGCGTCATTGGCTGTGGCGCGAAGCCCGACGAGCCCTCTCACCCCACGGGCTGGCGTGCTCAACGCCTGACGGCGTCATTGGCTGTGGCGCTCGCTCACCGACCAGAACAGGGCGGGGACGCGCGTGTGCTCAACGCCTGACGGCGTCATTGGCTGTGGCGCCCATCGGTTCGGGGATCGGGCCGGCGAATTCCTGGCGTGCTCAACGCCTGACGGCGTCATTGGCTGTGGCGCGCCGATCGGCCCGTAGGTCCAGACGCCCCGGGCCAGGTCGTGCTCAACGCCTGACGGCGTCATTGGCTGTGGCGCAACATGATGGCTCAGACGGAATTCCTTCAGCAGTAGTGCTCAACGCCTGACGGCGTCATTGGCTGTGGCGCCAGAACGGCGAGAAGAACGAATCCGACTGGACGTTGTGCTCAACGCCTGACGGCGTCATTGGCTGTGGCGCGGGCGGCGCTGGCGTCGATCCACCGCGAGACCGGCCGGTGCTCAACGCCTGACGGCGTCATTGGCTGTGGCGCCTGGGGGGCGCCGCGGCGTCGGCCCTGTTCGTGGTGTGCTCAACGCCTGACGGCGTCATTGGCTGTGGCGCCGCGCGAAGGGGCCGTGCAACTGCTCTCCGATCTGTGCTCAACGCCTGACGGCGTCATTGGCTGTGGCGCGTCGCTCGACATGTGCGCGGTCGCCCGCGACAACGGTGAGTGCTCAACGCCTGACGGCGTCATTGGCTGTGGCGCCGCTTCCGACTCTCCCGCTCGTCCCGGATCTTCAAGCCGTGCTCAACGCCTGACGGCGTCATTGGCTGTGGCGCTCCCGCCCTTTCGTTCTGACCCTCGCATACGAAGCGTGCTCAACGCCTGACGGCGTCATTGGCTGTGGCGCTCCACCAGATCGGGGCGTCCGTCGTGGGCCGGGAAGTGCTCAACGCCTGACGGCGTCATTGGCTGTGGCGCGCGAAGAAGTACACCAGCGCCCGCAACCGCCGGTCGTGCTCAACGCCTGACGGCGTCATTGGCTGTGGCGCGCCTTGAACCGCTCGATCGTCTTCTGTACAGTGCTGTGCTCAACGCCTGACGGCGTCATTGGCTGTGGCGCCTCGCGACCGCCGGGCTTCCCGGCCTCAGATCGAAAACGTGCTCAACGCCTGACGGCGTCATTGGCTGTGGCGCGTCCGTCCTGTTTACGGCCCTGCTCGCGCCCGAAATGTGCTCAACGCCTGACGGCGTCATTGGCTGTGGCGCCGGAATTCGAGCCGGCCTACGCGACTGAAGACGAGGTGTGCTCAACGCCTGACGGCGTCATTGGCTGTGGCGCACTGCGCGCCGGGCGGCAGAACTCACGGTCGTAGTCGCGGTGCTCAACGCCTGACGGCGTCATTGGCTGTGGCGCCCATCAGGTCCACCGCGTTCGCCGGATCGCAGAGGTGCTCAACGCCTGACGGCG
This sequence comes from uncultured Isosphaeraceae bacterium, assembly GCA_937907405.1. Classification (GTDB taxonomy): domain Bacteria; phylum Planctomycetota; class Planctomycetia; order Isosphaerales; family Isosphaeraceae; genus Paludisphaera. Next base: position 7,067 of record CALCIC010000746.1, read on the forward strand.
TCATTGGCTGTGGCGCCGCGGTCGAAGCCCTTCAAGCCGTGACCCTGATCCTGTGCTCAACGCCTGACGGCGTCATTGGCTGTGGCGCAATGGCCGTTGGTCTCGCTGTCGGACGGCACGATCGAGTGCTCAACGCCTGACGGCGTCATTGGCTGTGGCGCGTGGGAGCCGCGACTACGGTCTTACTGTCCGGGTGGTGCTCAACGCCTGACGGCGTCATTGGCTGTGGCGCAGCGGGTCGGCGGCTCCTGCTTCGGCGTGCCATCGCACGTGCTCAACGCCTGACGGCGTCATTGGCTGTGGCGCGCGCGTCGCGGGCGGCGGCGTTTTCATGCGTCGGCCGTGTGCTCAACGCCTGACGGCGTCATTGGCTGTGGCGCGCAGCCGTCTATTCCCCCCCCGGCCGGGCGCCCAAGTGCTCAACGCCTGACGGCGTCATTGGCTGTGGCGCCGGGGCGTCGAAGTCGACCGACTCATGATGGTCCCAGTACGTGCTCAACGCCTGACGGCGTCATTGGCTGTGGCGCCCGTCTTGGGCGTGGGCGACGCTCGAAGGGCTCAAGGCGTGCTCAACGCCTGACGGCGTCATTGGCTGTGGCGCCTGGCCGCACCGCTCGCCCCCGGCCCGCTTGCGGTCGTGCTCAACGCCTGACGGCGTCATTGGCTGTGGCGCGACAACGCGCAGGTGGAAAGCGCGACGGGTCTGAAGTGCTCAACGCCTGACGGCGTCATTGGCTGTGGCGCGTGCTCCTGGGTCCGCTCGGTGGTGTGTCGCAAAACCCGGTGCTCAACGCCTGACGGCGTCATTGGCTGTGGCGCCCCTCGGCGCGGTCAAGGCCCCGATCGTGCGCGTGTGCTCAACGCCTGACGGCGTCATTGGCTGTGGCGCTCGATCTTCGCGGTCCTCGACCAATCGACGCGGTGCTCAACGCCTGACGGCGTCATTGGCTGTGGCGCTCGGGCTCATCGCGCCGGAGGAGAACAGCGTCTTGTAGTGCTCAACGCCTGACGGCGTCATTGGCTGTGGCGCTCGACCCGGGGCCAATCGACGATGAGCTTCTCCATGAGGCTGTGCTCAACGCCTGACGGCGTCATTGGCTGTGGCGCGGCGGACGGCGCGACGATCACCTTCGACCTCTCCACTGTGCTCAACGCCTGACGGCGTCATTGGCTGTGGCGCTTGGGGATCGCGGCGTGTTCGACGAAGTGCCCGACCTGTGCTCAACGCCTGACGGCGTCATTGGCTGTGGCGCGTGGGACTCGTCTCGCGCCAGGCAAGGAGGACTGGTGCTCAACGCCTGACGGCGTCATTGGCTGTGGCGCACGTCCTCAACACCAACACCTTGCCGTTGACCGTATGGTGCTCAACGCCTGACGGCGTCATTGGCTGTGGCGCCCGACGACAGCCTCGGATAAACGGCCGTCCCCGACGGTGCTCAACGCCTGACGGCGTCATTGGCTGTGGCGCTGGGTTTGGTTCGCGACACACCGAATCTCGATTGGCTGTGCTCAACGCCTGACGGCGTCATTGGCTGTGGCGCACTCACGCCGTTGACCGCGTTGCGGGCGACGCCGAGGTGCTCAACGCCTGACGGCGTCATTGGCTGTGGCGCGACCGTGAGCGATGAACAAGCCGAAGGACACGGAAAGTGCTCAACGCCTGACGGCGTCATTGGCTGTGGCGCAATCAAACGGCTGCCCAACGGCGAACTCGCCATCCGGTGCTCAACGCCTGACGGCGTCATTGGCTGTGGCGCGCCTGGGCATCTGGGAGAAGTCCGTCGCCAAGTGGATCGAGTGCTCAACGCCTGACGGCGTCATTGGCTGTGGCGCAACGCGGAAGCAGACCCAGACGCCGTGCGAAAAGTGTGCTCAACGCCTGACGGCGTCATTGGCTGTGGCGCGCCGGAAAACGGACTCTGACGAAGAGGTCGTCGAAATGTGCTCAACGCCTGACGGCGTCATTGGCTGTGGCGCGTGGTCGGAAGATCGAGCGGCCGAACCTGGAGTAGTGCTCAACGCCTGACGGCGTCATTGGCTGTGGCGCAAAGCGCCTGTTATTATTTGCGCCTGCACAGTAAAGTGCTCAACGCCTGACGGCGTCATTGGCTGTGGCGCCTCGAAAAGCGGGATGAACGGGTAGTGCTCTTGAATGTGCTCAACGCCTGACGGCGTCATTGGCTGTGGCGCGTTGATCCTGTCGCGAAGGCCGGATGAATCGATCGTGTGCTCAACGCCTGACGGCGTCATTGGCTGTGGCGCGGCAGGCCAGCCGCCCTTGGACAGCGCTGGGCCGCGTGCTCAACGCCTGACGGCGTCATTGGCTGTGGCGCAGTCGAGATCACCGGGATAGGCAATTTTGCAATCCTCGTGCTCAACGCCTGACGGCGTCATTGGCTGTGGCGCGGTTGACGCGCGAAGCGCCTGCCCCTCATCCATTTGTGCTCAACGCCTGACGGCGTCATTGGCTGTGGCGCACGCGTCCGCAAGGTATCGCCACTCGTCCGGCGTGTGCTCAACGCCTGACGGCGTCATTGGCTGTGGCGCAGCTCGTTTCTAACTTGGTTGCATAGTGCAACTTACAGAGGAGGATTTCAAGTACTTCGCTCGAATGAACGGGAAGTTCTCGAATTCACGGCTCCGGGTCTCCAAACGCAATTCGATTTGAGCTTGCGCCGTAAGGGGTTGCGTCGCAATCATGATCCTTCCGATTTGAGAAAGAGCTTGATCTCATTGTAATATCACAAGTTACGTGGAGAAAACCCGTCTTGGAGGTCGCGCGGGCTCGGGCGCTTGAACGAGGTCGGGGACGGTGGTTTACAGGATGCGATGTGGAGGCGGAGCCTCGGGCCAATCGGGATCGTTCTGGGCCGAGAAGGTCGTCTGCATGCCCGCCACGCATCTCGCGCAGAGCGGAATGAGTAAGACTTCGTCCACGGATTGGAGTATTTCCGTCAACTCCCATCGAAGTTGATGCATCTGGCTTGGAGTCATCCAACAGCGGAAAACGGATTCCTGCATCCGCTGCCCCGCTCCTTCGAGCAGCTTCGCCGCGCGGCGCAGGCGAGCCGGGTCATGGACATCGTAGCAGACCAGCCACCACTTGGCGTCGGTCATGGAAGGCGTCTCCAATCGGCGAGGGTCAACGGAGGCGGAGGCGGGCGAACAAGCCGGGTTCGCCGCTCCATTCCTTCTCCAGGAGCCTGGCTTCCAATTCCAGGGTGCGGGCGTACGACAGCGAGTAGCCGATCACCGGATGCTTCCACGACTCGTCGAGCCGGGCTTCGAACAATCCGACGGCCTTGCGACGGCCGTCGTCGGAAAGCCAGACCTTGGCTTTCGTCGCCACGAAATCGGCTTCGGGGTCCCACTGGCCTCGGTTGAGCGAACCGACGAGAACCAGGTCCCAGAGCGGAACGCGGAACAATTCCATCAGGTCGAGGGCGAGCGGGTGGGCGGCGCTGCGGGGGGTGTGGAAGAAGCCCAGGGCCGGTTCCAGGCCGGCGGCGAGGATCGCCCGCATCACCGCCGTATGCAGCATGCCGTACCCGAATCCGAGCAGGGCGTTGAAGCGGTCGAGGGGCGGCCTGCGGCTGCGAGTCGTATACCGCAAGGACTCGGGGACCGCCGGAGACAGCAGCCGGGTCAGCCCTCGGAAGTAGCCGACGGCGGCCGAACCTTCGAGACCGCGAAGGCCGTCGCGGTTCGGAGCGGCGTCGAGAAAGGCGAGGGCCGAGCGAATGGGGACCAGATCGGGCGTCACGGCCTGCCGAACGTCGGTGTCTCCGCGCGAGGCACGGAGGAGGTAGCGGTGCTGTCCCTCGATCTTGGCCCTCACCAGCGCTTTGGCAAGACGCAGGCAGACACCCTCGTCGGTCAATGCGCGGTACTGGCGAATCCGGCGCTGGACCTGTCCCGTGGTCGCAGTGAGACTGGCGACGTGGCGTCCGGTGGTCGTCAGCCAATGGACCGGGACGCCGCGGTCGACGCAAAGGTTGAGGGCTTGCGTCGTGACCTGGGCGTAGCCGTGCAGCAGAAGCGAGTCGATTTCACGGATCGGATGCTTGCTGGGAGACTGGCCGTCGGGCGGTTTGACGACCAGGGAATCGCCGCTGCGGCCGACGCCGGCGCCCGGCGTCACAACATGAAGAGTCGTGCCGTCGCGGTCGGGAGGGTACAAGCGGAGCGGCTCCCGCTCCGGGTCGTCGGCCTGCCGGACCTCCTCGGGAAGGCAGGCCGGCGCAAGCGAGCAACGAACGCAAAGCCGTTCGTTCTCGACCACCGGCGGGCGTTCCGTCGATTCGCGGAGCCTCCGAGCCGTCGCGATTGCATCGGCGAGATCGGAGCGAGCTTGATCGTCGATCGGGATTCGGACGGTGACGCGGTCGGCGTGATAGCGGACGCGCCCCTCGGGGATTGCGGCGCCCGTCGCCGATTCGATCAGCACGGCGTAGGCGATCACCTGGATTCGGTCGGACGGCCAAGCCGAGGCGGTCGAACCGTCGCGCCGACATCGACCACGCTTATGCTCGTAAGGAAGTAGCGAACCATCGCGACGGCGGATCGCATCCACCCTGCCGACGAGGCCGACTCCGGGGTCGGCCAGTTCGAGTTGGGTCCGCTCGCCGTCTTCATCCGCCTCGAGCGAGGCGTGCAACTCGCGGCCGGCGAAAACGGCTGCATTCGCGACCCGGATCTCTTCAACCTCCTCCAGATAGAACAGGCGCGGGCAATACGCCAGCGCGTGCAAACTCATGATCCGCAAAGGGGGCGCATGGTCGCACCCGGGAACAGCCTGCTCAGGACTTGACGATGTCATCTCTTCCTCCTTCTCCAGATTTGCGGGCGCGTGCGGGGAGTACCCTGCTGTGCTCCAACGCCTGACGGCGTCATCGGCTGGGAAGAGCGGGCCTCAGGATCAGGTCGCCGTGGACTTCGTCGCGGGCGGCGCCGGCGCGATGAGAGGCATGCGATCGAGGGGGGGGCTTGCGGCGGAGTCCCACGGCTCGAGGTCGCCGCAGGCGTAGCGAGTGCCGGTCGAGCCGACGTGGTCGACCCAGACGGGAAGGGACAGTCGGCCCCGATCGGCGAGCAGATACGCCCGGGCGGGTCCGGCGTCGCCCGGGCGGAGTCGGCGGACTTCGTCGACCAGGTGCGTGCTCTCGCCGAGCGACAGACCGCCGAAGCGGTCGATCCGCTCGGGGTGGTCGAGGGCCGTGGCGACGCGAGCCTCCAGCGACGGCCCCGAACCGCCCTCCTCGGTCGAGTCGAGCCAGACCGCCAGATGGACGCCGGTGAGCAACTCCTGGAAGTCGGGACGGCTGTTGCCGCCGGCCCCGGACGCGCTCTTCTTCTCCTTCACCCGCCAGAGCGTCCGCAGCACGGCGCTGCGGTTCGGCCCGGCCGATCGGCCGTTCGAGTCGGCCCGGAGGATCAACCCCGGAGCGACGCGCGCACCGACGTGGCGGCGGCGGTCGACCTCGCCGACCAGAGAGAGCAGGAAGCCGTAGCAGGTGGCCGGCGGTGGAAGCTCCTCGGTCTCCCAGAACTCGCGGGCGAAGCCCTTGCGGAAGCAGGCGACCGGGACGACGACTTTGAGGCCGATCATGGTCGCTTCCCTCCGGCGGCGATCCGGTCGCAGACGATCCGCGCGGCCTTGCGGACGCCCGGCTCGATCGTCGCGCCCAGCTCCTTCAGCCGCTTGGCTTCGTCCGTCTGACTGTAGGCTCCGGCGATGACCAGTTCGGCGGCGGGTAGGTCGTCGGACTCGACCCGAGCGATCAGGTTCGGAGCGATGATGCAGCCGGTCTTCCGGTCCTCCTCGAAGACGTAGAGCAGGCGCGGCGCGGGGTCGTGTGTAACGCGGAGGACGGCGCTCTCGGGGCTGAAGTCGTAGAGGAACCGGCCGTGGTTGCCGGCGACCTCGCCGAGGGCGCAGAGGGCCTCGACGGCCGTCGCCGCCCGCCCGGGGACGCGGAGCCGCTCAGGGGTCATGGCGAACCCGTACTGATACCGGGTGGCGTGGACCTCGGTCCCGTAAGGGGTAGGATTTTTATCTTTCCTCGACGGCGCCGCGCCGGGGCTGGCCGCGTTGAAGGTCACGTCGCCGCCGAACGGGGTCAGCGAGATCGCGCGGGCGATTTCCAAGACCGCCCGGCGCACCTTGGCCGTCCCTTTGGCTCGGGGCTTCTTTCCCGATCCCGTCCTCGCGTCCGACGCCTCGGGGCCGGTCTCGTCCTTGGCCGCCTCGGCGCTCATGAAGCCGAGCAGGTCGTCGTCGATGAAGGTGTCGGCGTCCTTCCCCTTCCCTGACCAGGCCAAGAAGGCATCGTCTTTCCAAGCGTTGACGCGGGCGTCTTCATCCCACGTCCGATTCGTGCCGCGCGGCTCGGCCTCGGCCAGGCGGCGGCGGAGCGCGAACCGGATCGCCTCGGCGCTGACGGATGAGTGGACGCGGCCGAACCACAGGAGCTTCTGGAGGGTCGTGATGTTCCCCTCGGTTTCCGCCCGGTTGTTCGCCGCCGCGCCGTGATGGGTGAGGATCGCGCCGAATACGTGCATGCTCATTAATGGAATCCTTGTGTTGACGTAATGATCAAGGCTCGACTCGCGAGGCTGGACGCCGTCAAGGCTCGTCGTCGACGTCGGACGCATCGACGTCCGATTCGTCGACGGGGGAGCCCTGATCATCGGGCTTGGGATTGCTGTAGCTGGCCAAGGCGAGGAGCGCGAGGTCGCGGTTGAGCTTCCAGTGGGCGTCGTTGCACAAGAGCGGAAGGACGGCGGACCAAGCCCGCTTGAGGACGTCATTGGGCGCCGAACGGCTCCACATGTCGGTCAGGGCGTTGCGGACGTCGTCGGGCGTCTTCGCTCCGGCGAACGCCAGCCGCCAACGCTGCATCTGGCGGTCAAGGCGGTTCCGATAGGCCGCGTTGTTGCCGGCCGCATCCTTCCAAATCATGTAGAATTGCCGCCTCATCGCGGCGTGAACCGCCTCCACGAGCTTCTTCTGGCCTTGTTCCTCCCAATCCTGATCGATCATGGTCGCCAACCCTTTCTGCTCGTAACTGAGAATTCGGACCCGCGTCTCGTCGGTCTTGCCGTCCGGGGCGACGATCAAGCTCCGGAAGTCCTCGAACCAGGGCTGTCCGCGCGCCAGGTTCTCGGCGATCAGCGGCCGGACCACGCTGTCGGCCCAGAACGCACCGGGCTCCTCGCCCTTCTTGTCCGGCTTCGAGGCTTGCGCCACGCGCGGCGGCAGTTCGTGCATGGCGACGTCGAACAATTCGAGGGCTTTCTCGTCGGGTTCGACGTCGAGCACCGCGGCGCGCGTCTTCTGCTTCTCGTTCCAGCTTTGGGATGCGAACAGCACGGCCAGGCAGCGACGGACTCCGAGGGTTTCTTGCGCGCCGTGCTTGCGGAGCCGGACCATCGCTTGGAGAACCGCGTCGGCCGGGCTGCTGATCCGGCAATACTTCGGCTCGTTCGGGTTGAGCAAGGCCCGGCGCTTGGCGAACGTTCTCAGGGCCTCGACGTCCGGCACGACCAGGACCCCGCCCTTGGCGCCGGCGGACAGCGCGAACGTCCCCACCAAGGCGAAATGAAGGGCGATCGCGTATCCGGGAGGCTGTTGGATGGTCGTATCCGGGAACGCGACGTGCCGCTGCACGAACCCCGGCGCGATCGTCCCGCTGATCGACACCCAACGCCTGAGCGTCCCTTTCGACGTCACCAGGTCCTTCCAGGCCGATCGGTGCGTGTAGCCGATCAGGTTCTGATATTGATACGAGACGGTTTTCTCGTCGGCCTCATATCGACCGATACGCGGCGGCCCCTCCGCCTTGCGGTTCGGACCGAACTGGAGGATCGTCTGCGACATCCCCGCCTGGAGCGCCGCCTTGACCGGCTCCTCCGGGGGCGTCGCGCCGTAGCTTCCCGGCAAATGGATCAGGCCTTCGTCGAGGTCGAAGGCCGACTCGTAGAGCTTTTGCAGGAACGCGCCGGCGTCGCCGGGCGACTCCCAGGAGAGCGTCACCGTGCGATCGTCGTAGGAGAGTTTTCCAGGGGGCCTCCGGGCGGCGGGGGTTCGCTCGTCGTCAAGCCATCGGATCGTCGCGGCCAGGCCGCCGAGTCCGGCCCGGTGCAGCGGGCTCATGCCCGGTTCGAACAGGTCGATCGTCAGCTCTTCCATCGCGCCCCCTTCTCTTTGTCGTAGATGATGGCGTCGTCCGGCGCGACCGGGCAGAATGCCAACGGGATCCACTGCTTCCACTGCGAACCCTTGGGCGGCGGCATCGGGATGCGGACTTCCTCGGGCTTGCGCCGCCCGGCCTTCACGTCGTCGGCGTCGCGCTCGAGGATCACGTCGATGCCGTAGCCCGGCTCGCGGAGCGATCGCGGCAGCGTGCTGAACCCGCCGTCGAGCCAGATGTGGCTGTGCTCTGCTTCCTGCCTCGCCACGTCCCCGGCCTCGATCTCAATCTCCCGCCAGCGTTCCACCAGGTCGCGCTGTTTGAGCGGGCCGTCGCCCAGGGCGTCGAGCCATCGCCGCGCGGCCTTCAATTCGTCTTCCTCGTAGGGCGAAGGGAAAGGCGGTTCGATTACGACGAACCACCGAAGTCCCGAAGTACCGTCGACCTCCGCCCGCCGATTCAATCGGCCCAATCGCTGGATCATGGCGGCGATCGGAGCAAGCTGCATGACGAGGAGGTCGGCCGACAGATCGAGCGACATCTCCGCGACCTGCGTCGTGATCGCCAGGGCGAAACCGGGAGTCTCCTTGGGATCAAAAGCCCTGATCACGTCCCCGTGCCGATCGAGGCGGTCGACGTAGCGGAACCGGCTGTGGTAAATCTTGGGGCTCAGGCCCATCGCTTCGGGGGCCTCGGCGAGTTCGATCGCCGCGTTCACGGTGTTGACCACCCAGAGGACTTTATCGCCACGGCCGCTCGCCTCGCGGACGAGCCGCCATGCGTCGTCGACCGTGGATTCGGAGGCGCGACTGTAGCGCGGGACGGTCTCCAGGTTTTCGGGGCCGTGGATCGGTTCCGTCGATTCGCCGCGGTCTTTCATCACGTCCTGGAGCCGCCGCAGCCGGTCGTCGGGGAGGCTGGCGGTCATCAAGAGGCAGGGGACGCCGGGGACGTCGCGAAGGAACCTCACGAGCGCGGCGAAGAGTTTTTCGTCGTAGGCGTGGACTTCGTCGAAGACGCAGAACGAGCCGGCGATCGAGGGCCAGGCGTAGAGCCCTCGACGGTTGTTCTGGACCAGCCCGAGGACCGTGTCGACCGTGCAGCTCACCAGCGGCGTCGACCATTGCTCCATCGCCCCGGCGGAATCGGCGGCGATGCCGTTCATCTTTATCCCTTCATCGTCGTGGATCTCAGGGGATTGGACGTCCGCGGGGACGGCGGCTTGGTGAAGGTCGAGGATCGCCTTGTCGACTTCGGCGCGGCCGTGGCTGAGTTCGGCTTCGAGCCCCGGATCGGCCAGGTAATCGCGATACCCCTCGGTGGCGGTCCCCGTCGTCGGATAGCAGAAGAAGACGCGGCGACCGGGGTGCCGGCGGCCCGCCCGGGCGTACGCCGCGACTGTCTTGCCCGTGCCGCACCCGGCCAGCACCAGGGCGAGGCCGCCGGACCCTTCGGCGATCGTTTCTTGAAAATCACGTAGCGGCTCGTGATTAAGTCTTGTCTCGACGATGCCTTGCATCTCATCCGGTGCGGGGACGCGGGCGAACGCCCGGGGAATCCAGTTGGCCATCGTCTCCTCGCCCCGCCGACCGATCGAGCCGGCGACGTCGGCGCAGATCAGGCACGCCTTGATCGCCGCCAGGAGCCGCCGCTCGTCTTGCGGCAGCGATCGCATCGACTCGTCCGCGTGTTCCCTCGCATGGTTCAACTTGGGGAACAGGCGGCCGGACACGGTCAGCGACAGACGTTCGAGTTCGTGCCCCGGCCTGAATCGCGGAGGTGGGCCGAGTTCAAGGCCGAAGCCGCCGCGGCCGAGTTCGAGCGTCTTGCGGAAGTCGTCGTGTTCGAGGTAGACGCGTAGCGCCGATCCCATCCCGGGACCGTCCGGCGGGAACTTGCGGTGATGGCCGGCGACCGCCCAGAGGACCAGATCCGCCGCGAGGACGCCTTCGAGCGCGGGTTCGATCCATTCCCGGATCGCCGGCAGCCGAGCGATGAGGAACGACACGGTTTCGTGACGCAGCCCCTGCGGCTGGTCGCGCCCTCGCTCCCCCCGAATCATCGATTGAAAATGATCGTTCGCCTTCCCTAGATCATGAAGCAAGGCGCTGATCAGGACCATCCGCCGGAACCGTTCGAGCCAGTCGTCGGGATCGAGGCCCAACGCCGTCAACTGGCTCGCGCCCGTCGCCGTGATCAGCGCGTCGGCCGTGCGCAGGACCTCGGCCGTGTGCTTGCAAATCGTCTGTTCGGGAATCTCCCCTCGTTCGCTCTTGGCGAGCAGCTTTTCAAACCTCATGATCCGCCTCCGAACCCCTTCGTGTGGGGCCAAAAAGGCCACAGCCCATGTGCCGCCGGCCGCCGACCCCACGCTCCTGAAGCGTCAACGAGTCCCGATCGCTCAAACCCGAGACGCGAACCGCGAAACCGACGATCGACGCCCTTCGAATCTGAACGATCCGGCGCTGGGGAAGGCCCTGACGTTCTCCCCCGGGCACGGTGGGGACTTCTGCTTTCCCCGAGAC
>CALCIC010000747.1 GCA_937907405.1 uncultured Isosphaeraceae bacterium
CCCCGCCGATCCCAAATCCGACGCCCCCCTGGTCGTCGGCGACCGCGCGCTGGTCACTCTTCGGGGCCTGCTTCGTCGGTTCGTCCAGCCCGGCCGCCTGGACCGGATAGACCCATGAACGGCGGCGTCGCGCCTACGAACCGTCCGATTCTATCGCCGACGGTTGGGGCTTGACTGACGCGTTCGTTCTATTACAGTTGTCGTTTGCACGGTCAGGCCTCGTTCACGACAGGGAGACGGAGAGGCGACCGAGGATCCGGGTACGAGGGGGCGGCGATGTCCAGGAGGAGCTTTTCGATCGGTCGGTTGATGGCGGTCATTGCGCTTCTGGCGGTGAACCTGGCGGTGCTGCGGCAAATGGAGTCATCCCTCGTCGGGGCTTACTGGCTGATGCTGGGAGTCTTGGACTATCTGATCGTCTGGAAAGGGATTCTCCGTCGGCCGCTTCGAGCGTTCCAATACACGCTCTTCATCGTCTCCTGGGTCGGCTCCATCGTGCTGGCGGTGCAGGTCGCCATGGAACGGTTGCATCTGCTGGGGCCGATCGTCCGATGGCGACAGCAAACGACGGGCGATCTCATGCAAGGCGTCGACCGGATCGAATACCTTCTTCGGGTCGGTGAATTCTGGGCGGCCGGGCTGCTGGGCTTCCTGATCGCCCTGGCGGCCGGGCTGCTGGCCTCATGGTTGGAAGGGAACAAGGGCTGGGATGTCGCCGCCTTCTGGCGAGGATCGCTGGTCGGCGTCGTTGTCCTGGGCCTGATCGAAACCGCCCTCCGCGTGCTCGCCCCGTTCGGGCTGGGAGATCCGGGCGTCCCGCGATACGGCCTGCTGGCGGGCGTCGTCGTCTCCGGCGGCCTGATTGGGCTGGCGAAGCTGAAATCCCAATGCACGCCCTACGAATTCAACGCATCGACGAATTGAAACCCGCTCGCCCCCGGTTTCGATTCGTCAAGTCGTAGGTCGAACCGGCTTCCCATCTGGAGTGCGGGAGCTTGGGCCGCGTGTGATGCGCGGGGGGGCAAGCCGCCGCACTCCACATAAGCGGCGAAACCGGCTTCAAGACGGGCCGGCTCATGGCGCCAGGTGGGACAGTTCGTCGCCGATCGCGGCCATGAGCGGCGCGATCAACTCCTCGTCGAAGCCGAACCGGGCCCCGGCGGCCTCGAACAACTGGGGGAGGGGTCTGGAGCCGCCGAGGGCCAACGCCTTGCGGTACGAGGCCACGGCGCCGGCGCGGTCGGTGAGGCTCCGCTTCCAGATCTGGAGCGCGCCGAGCTGGGCGACGCCGTACTCGATGTAATAGAACGGGTACAAAAAGATGTGAAGCTGGCGATGCCACGAGTGGTCGCGGGCGTCTTCGTACCCCGACCAGTCGACCTCGCCGCCGAACCGTTCGATCAGCCCGCGCCAGGCCGCTCGGCGGTCGTCGCGGGTGTGGTTCGGGTGGGTGTAGAGCCAGTGCTGGAAGGCGTCGACGGTGGCGATCCAGGGGAGGATGGTGACGATCCCCTCCAATAGCTTGCGGTACGACCGCTCGGCCTGGGGCTTGTCGTAGAACGGATCGGCCCCCTTGGCGCCGAGCAGCTCCATGCTCATCGAGGCGACCTCGCAGAATTCGAGCGGGCTCTCGCGGTAGGCGGCCAGCGGCTCGGATCGCGAGGCCAGCGTGTGGAACGCGTGGCCCCCTTCGTGGAGCAGCGTGCGGACGTCGGAGTCGACGCCGACGGCGTTCATGAAGATGAACGGCAGGCGGTCGGCCTCGTAGGTCGTCTGGTAGCCGCCGGGCGCCTTCCCCTTGCGGTTGGCCAGGTCGAGCAGGTCGTGCTCGCGAAGATAGCCGAACTGGGCGCCAAGCTCGGGGTCGACCTCGCGGAAGACCGCCTCGGCGCCCTCGGCGAGCCGCGCCACGTCGTCGAACGGCTTGAGCGGCGGTCGGCCCAGCGAGTCCACCGAGAGGTCCCAGGGGCGCAGGCTCGGAACCCCCAGGTTCTTCCGCTGCTCTTCCTGGATCGCCCGGGCGAGCGGCACGACGGCCTTCTCGACGGCCTCGTGAAACCGGATCGAGTCGGCCGGCGTGTAGTCGAACCGCTCGCGATTGCGAAACGCGTAGGCTACGTAATCGTCGAAACCCGCCTCCTTGGCCACCTCGACGCGCAGGGCCTTCATCTGGTCGAACAGGTCGTCGAGCAGTTCGCGGTCGACGAGCCTTCGGTTCGCCGCCAGCTCCCACGCCTCCTGGCGCACCGCCCGATCGGTCTGCTCAAGGAACGGCGCGAGCTGGGCGAGGGTCCGCTCTTGCCCCTGGAACTCGACGGTCATGGCGCCGACGGTCTTCTGATACTGCTGCTCCAGCTCGGCGAGCGCGGTCTCG
>CALCIC010000748.1 GCA_937907405.1 uncultured Isosphaeraceae bacterium
CTCTTCCCCTACACGACGCTCTTCCGATCTCGGCCGTGGCGATCGATGAGGTCGAGGCGCAGGACGCCCCCCGCCGTCGATCGGTTGTGGAGCACCGCGGCGGGGGCGTCGAGCGATGCGGCCACAAGGTCGAGGAGGCCGTCGTCGTCAAGGTCGGCGGCCGCGAGCCCCCGACCCAGGATCGGTCGGCCGAACCACGCTCCGGCGCTTCGCGACACGTCGTCGAAGCCCCCCTCGCGGCCGCGCAGGACGATCGAGGGCATGGCGAAGGGGACGCCGAGTCGCGCGCGGTCGAGTACGTGGCCGTTAAGCTGGACGACGTCTTGCCGGCCGTCGGCGTCGAAGTCGGCCGCCGCCACGCCGAACCCCAATGCAGATCGCGTCGCCGCCGCGACTCCCAACCGGATCGATTCGTCGCGGAAGAGCCCCGGCGCGCGAGGCTGGGAGCGGAAAAGGACGGTCGAGCGGTCGAGGAAGTTGGTGACCAGCAGATCGGTCCGGCCGTCGCCGTCGAGGTCGCCCAGCGCCGTCCCCATGCCTGAGATCGCCCGGCCTTCGCCGTCGCGCGCCACGCCGGCGGCTTCTCCGACCTCCTCGAAGCGGAGGCCGCCGCGATTGGCCAGCAGCCAGCAGCGTCCGCCGTCGTTGGCGACGTAGACGTCGGGCATGCGGTCGCCGGTAAGCTCCGCGATCAGGACTCCGAGCCCGCGCTCGGCCCGGCCCGGGATTCCCGCCGCGCGAGTGACGTCGGTGAATCGACCGTCGCCGTCGTTGCGGTACAGGCGGTCGGATTGGGCCTCGAAGTCCTCGGGGCCGCAGTAGTCGCGGCGGCCGTCGGGCGCCGCGCAATACGGCGCCTGGGCGGCGTCGTAGTCAAGGTATCCGGTCACGTAGAGGTCGAGATCGCCGTCGCCGTCGAGGTCCGCCCAGGCGGCGCCGGCGGACCAGAGCGTGGAAGTCAGGCCGGCGCGCGCGGTGACGTCTTCGAACCGACGTTCTCCGAGATTGTGATACAGGCGTTGATCGCGCCACCCGGTGACGAACAGGTCGATCCGGCCGTCGCCGTCGTAGTCGCCGGCGGCGGCGCCCATCGCGTAGCTGGGACCGGGCGCGCCGCAGGTGCTCGTCTGGTCTTCGAACCGCAGCCCCCCTGCGTTGCGGTAGAACCGGCAGGGAGGATCGTCGGCCCCGGGGATCGGGGCGATCGGGCCGCCGTTGCAGAAATAGAGGTCGGGAAGGCCGTCGCCGTCGGCGTCGAACACGGCGACGCCGCCTCCCATGATTTCGGGAAGGTCGTGCAGCCCGCGCGAGCCGGCGTCGAATCGGAAACCCACTCTCGAGCGGGTCGTCGCGTCGTCGAACGCGATCGATTGCGCACGGCAAGGGACGCGCCAGACCGTCGCGACGGCGAGCGCCACGACCGCCGCGCCGAGACGAGGCGACCTCATCGCCGGGAGACCGCGTCGACCGTGTCGCGCGGCCTGGGCGGATCGTCGCGGCCCCCGCCGTTCCAGAGGAAGACCTCGCCGGCGTGGCTGCACGACGCCAGCGTCCGGCCGTCGGGAGAGAAAGCCACGCCGTTGATCCTCGCGTGGTGGCCGTCGAGGCTGAGGATGATCTGGTTCGTCTCCGCATCGCAGAGCCGTACCTTGCCGTCGTCGCACCCCGTGGCGATCGTCAATCCGTCGATCGAGAACGACATCGAGCGGACGACGCCGGGATGCCCGATGACGTCGCGGAGCGGGTTGCGGGTGTTGGTGTCCCATGAGGCGATGAGGCGGGGTTGTCCACTCGTGGCGATCCGCGTGGCCGTCGGCGAGAACGCCAGCGACGTCAGCGAGCCGTTGGCCTGCTTGACCATTCTCTGGTCGCCCGTTTTGACGTTCCAGATCTTGAGCGAGCCGTCGCACGACGCCGAGGCCAATTGATCGGGGCTCGCGGGCGAGAACGCCAGCGCGGTGACCATTTCTCGATGCGCCTTCGCGATGATCCGCGGCGGCGACGGGCTGTCGAGGGACCAGATCAGGACGTCGGGGGCCAGTCCAGAGGCCGCGAGCATCGAACCGTCGGCCGAGTACGCCACGCAACGAAGCTGGCTCTGATTGGAATCGCGAAGCGTCCGAATGTGCTTGAGGACGACGCCGGGCTTCGAGGGGTCGCGCGCCAGCGACCAGAGCTTCAACGAGCCGTCGAGGCTTACGCTTGCGAGTTCGTCGCGGATCGGCGAGAACGCCAGCGAGGAGACGGTCTGCGAGTGCGCGGCGGCGGCCGTCAACCGCTCCCCCGTGGCGACGTCCCAGAGTTTGATCATATGGTCGTCCGCGCCCGACGCCAGAATTCCTCCGTCGCGCGAGAAGGCGACGGTCCAGGCTTCCCTGGAATGCCCTGCGAGAATCCGCCTCGGGTGGGGCGTCCTGTCCATCCGCCAGACGCGGATCATCGGTTCGCGGAAGGTCATGAACAACGATCGTCCGTCGGGGCTGAAGATCAGATTGTCGGCGGCCGAGAGGCGGCCGATCGTCTGGGGCCCCTCGTAGACCGCCTCAAGGTTCCAGAGGGCGACCGGAGCGTCCTCGCAGCCGATCGCCAGTCGATCGCCCCGCCGCGAAACCGCGATCGCCGTCGGCGGTCCGCCTTGCGTCGGCAGCACCCGACGAACCGAAGGCGGGCGCAGCGAGTGGATCGCCAACGTCTCGTCCCCCTCGGCGACGATCAGGCTCTCGCCCTCCAGGCAGAAGTCGAGGAATCGCGGCGGGCCGTCGGAAACGGTCAGTTCGGCGAGCACGCGCTTCGAGGCCAGGTCCCAGACGACGACCGCCCGATCCGCGCAGCCGACGGCCAGGCGGTCTCCCGCCTCGGAGAACGCGAGGAGGATCGGAACGCCCGACTTCGGCAGTCGCAAGAGCTCGTCGCGTCCGGACGCAAGACCGCGCACGGCGACCGTGCCGTCGGCGTTTCCAACCGCGATCCTGTTTCCTTGGACCGTCGACCGCTGGCACGTCGCGCCGGTTCGAGTCGCTCCGCCGTCCCTGCTCCATTCGCCCCGGGCGAACTCGTAGAACCGGGTCTCCCACTCCGATTCCGGTTTCGGCCTGCATCGCACCGCGAGTCGACGGCCTCCGGCGGAGAAGTCGAGATCCGCAGTCTCTTCAAGACGGTCGGGCAAGGTCCACGGAGACGTCGGCCGAGAGACGTCCCAGATCGACACCGAACTCGTTCGGCCCTCGCCGACGCTGACGGCGGCGAGGGCGACGGCTTTCCCCGACTCGTCGCACGCCAGGGCGACCTGGCGGATGGAATACACCCCGGCGTTGATATTGAACAAAGTCGACGCGCCGCGGGCGACGTCCCAGAGCTGCACTTTCCCCTCGTGGTCGCCTGAGACGAGGCTCAGGCCGTCGGCCGAGACCGCCACGCAGTCGACGACCCCGGAGGAGGCCGACGATACGTGCAGGACGCTTTCCGATCGATGGATCAGCGCGTCGATGTAGCGCCACTCGAATCCGACCTCCGCCTCCGGGTCGTAATCGCGGTTGAGTGCGTCGAAGATCTCGATCGCGACCTCGGTCTCGTTCCTCCGCGAGTGTTCGTAGACGCGGTTCAACTGCGCATCGTAAAACCGTCGCTCGGTCTCGGTCTGGCGACGGCTCGCCACGTCCCGGGCGGTGCCGCTCAGGTAACCCTGGGTCATGTTCCGCTGCTGCTGCTCCCGGAGTTCTTCGAGCACGTTGCGGAGGTGAAGGCTGTAGGCGACCGAGATGACGATGAGGGTCGACAAGAGCAACAGGCTGAGGCCGAGGAATCCGGCGGCGTAAGGCTCGCGTCGGGCCCACTGCGCGGCGAGTTGCAGCTTCGGAGTGCGCCGCGCCAGGATGGCTTCGCGGTTCTGGAACCGCCGAAGGTCGTCGGCCAGTTCCCTGGCGTTACGGTACCTCTGGGCGGGGTTCCGCGCCAGGCACTTCAGGCAGATCGTCTCGACGTCGATCGGCAGCCCGTGGCGGAGCCGGGACGGGGGGACGACCTCTCCTTCCATCACCTGGCAGAGCGTCTCCATCGGCGTCAGGCCGCGGAACGGGGGGGTCCCGGTGAGCATCTCGTAAAGCATGACCCCGATCGCGTAGACGTCGGTGGCCGCGCCGACTTTCCGGCCGTCGGAGACCTGTTCCGGCGCCATGTACGAAGGGGTGCCCAGCAGCACGCCGTTCTGGGAATGCCCCGCGTCGGCTCGGAGGAATTTAGCGAGCCCGAAGTCGGTGATCTTGGGGACCCCCTCGGTCGTCATCAGGATGTTGCTGGGATTGATGTCGCGATGGACGATGCCCCGCTGGTGGGCGACGTGGATGGCGCGCGCCACCGTCTCGGTGAGCCGGGCCGCCCACCGGATCGGCTGCGGCATCGACCGCAGCATCCGGGTCAGGTTGCCGCCGCTGACGTACTCCATCTCCAGATACGGCATCCCCTCGTGCTCGCCGATGTCGAAGATCTTCACGATGTTCGGGTGGTCGAGCGTCGCGGTCGCCTCCGCCTCCTTGCGGAGCCGCGCCCGCTCGCGCTGGTCGGCGTGCTCGCCGGTCAGGATCATCTTGAGCGCGACGATCCGGTTGAGGTTCATCTGCCGCGCCTTGTAAACGACCCCCATCCCGCCGTGACCGAGTTCTTCAAGGATCTGATACTTGCCGATCCGGGTCATCGCCGGCCGTTGGAAGGCGGCGACGGCCGCCCCGTTGGGGGGCGACTCGGAGATCGTCGCCAGTTCCGACGTCAGCAGGTTCTGGACGGAAGACCGCCGTTGGACGTCGGGGATCAGCAGCGAAATCCGATGCTCCCACTCGTCCACCGACGGCCGATCGCCCAGTTCGTGCCGGGTCGACGCCTCGACGAGGATCAGCTCGAGAACGGCGTCGGGATCGTCCGCAAGCGCCGGGTTGCCGGCGAGCACGTCCTCCACGCGCGCGGCTTCGCCGGAGCGAAGCCTTCCCTTCAGTTCCACGCAGGCGTCGCGGTAGCCTGGCGCGGGTCCGTTTGGTCGTGAGATCGTGGTCATCGACGCGTCGAACCCCCCAAGGTTCGTCAACCTGGATGGAATGAGGGCGGGGTGCTATCGAGTAGTCTAGCACCCCCGATCCCGTTCCAACAGACGAACCCCGGGAGCCGGTCGACCGTCGCACCGTCGCGCGACGGTCAGACGGGCTCGCGTCCTTCGTCGTCCTCGTCGAACGGCTCGGCCTGCTCGACGGGGCCGGCGTCGACGATGTACGTTTCTTCCGCCGGG
The DNA here is from genome assembly GCA_937907405.1 of uncultured Isosphaeraceae bacterium. Classification (GTDB taxonomy): domain Bacteria; phylum Planctomycetota; class Planctomycetia; order Isosphaerales; family Isosphaeraceae; genus Paludisphaera. Next base: position 5,273 of record CALCIC010000748.1, read on the forward strand.
GCGGGCGCGCCGGGGTCGAACCAGCGGTAGGTCGCCGGGATCACCAGGAGTTTCAGGCCGGTGCTGGTGATCAGGCCGCCGATGACCACCGTGGCCAACGGCCGCTGGACGTCGGCGCCCGAGCCGGCGGAGAACGCCATCGGGATGAAGCCCAGGCTGGCGACCAGCGCCGTCATCAAGACCGGCCGGAGCCGATTCATGGCGGCGTCGTCGACCGCCTGTCGCAGCGGCGTCCCGGCCTCGACGCGCTGGCGGATCGCCGAGACGACGACCAGGCCGTCGAGCACGGCGACGCCCGACAGGGCGATGAAGCCGACCCCCGCCGAGATGCTCAGGTTCATGTCGCGCAGCCAGAGGGCGAGCACGCCTCCCATCGCCCCCAGCGGGACCGACAGGAAGATCAACAGGCCCAGCTTGACCGAGTGGAACGTGCCGTAGAGCAGCAGGAAGATCAGCACCAGCGCGACCGGGACGACGATCGTCAACCGCTTGGTCGCCGACTGGAGGTTCTCGAACGTCCCGCCCCACTCCAGGTAATAACCGCGCGGCATGTCGACGAGTTCCTCGACCCGCTTCTGCGCGTCGGCCACGAAGGTCGCCAGGTCGCGGCCCCGGACGTTCGCCTGGACCATCGCCCGCCTCTGGCGGTCCTTCCGCCAGATCTCATAGGTGCCGTCCTCGAGGTGGAAATCCACCAGCTCCGAGAGCGGGATCAATCGTCCGGTCGGATCGGAGATCTTGAGTCGGCGCAGCTCGTCGACGTCGTCGCGCGCCGTCGGCTCGAACCGGACCTGGAGGTCGAACTTCCGCTGCCCCTCGATCACCTGGCCGACGATCTTGCCGCCAAGGGCCGAGACCACATCGAGGATGTCGGCCACGTTGATCCCGTGCCGGGCGATCCGCTCGCGGTCGATCTGCACCCGCAGGAACGGCAGGCCGCCGAGCACCTGGGCCCGGACGTCCGCCGCGCCGGGGATCGTCTCGATCGCCGAGGCGACGGCGTTGACCTTGTCCTGGAGCACGTCCAGGTCCTCGCCGTAGACGCCGATGCCGATGTCGGCCCGGACGCCGGCGAGCATCTCGTTGAACCGGAGGTCGATGGGTTGGGCGAAATTGAACGACGCCCCCGGTATCTCGCGGCGGAATACTTCCTCCATCCGTTCGATCAATTCCGCCTTCGTCTCCTTGTGCTCGGTCTCGAACAGCATCAGGATTGGGTGCAACGGCTTCATCGCCAGGTCGAGCAGCGACTCTTCCTCCTGCTTCACAAAGATGAACACGTCGGTCTGGTTGACGCCGGCCGGGTCGATGCCGATTTCGGGGCGTCCCGTCCTGCAGACGACCGACTCGACGACCTCGGGGAACTCCTCCAGGAGGGCCTTCTCGATCCGGGTGCTGTCCTCGATGCTGGCGGTGAGCGAGGAACTGGGCGGGCGCGCCACCACGACGACCATGTCCCCCTCGTCAAGCTTGGGGATGAACTCGCCGCCGAGGCTCAGCGCGACCGGCATGGTGGCCGCGAACATCACCAGGGACGCGAGAACCACCGGCAAGGGATGGGCGATCGACCATCTCAGGACCGGCCTGTAGATCCACTTGGCCAGGCGGATCGGCGGCGTTTCGGTTTCCGACGTTCCGGGCTTGAGGATCAGCGAGGCCAGCACGGGGGTCGCGGTCAGGCTCAAGATCAGCGAGCCGGTCAAGGCGAAGACGACGGTCAGGGCCATCGGCCGGAACATCTTCCCCTCGACCCCCAAGAC
>CALCIC010000749.1 GCA_937907405.1 uncultured Isosphaeraceae bacterium
CCGCCGCCGAATCGCCCATTGCCCGCGCCATCCGGACCATGTCCGAATGCCAGGCCCGATTCGACAAGGTCATCGACTACACCTGCACCTTCACCAAGCGCGAGCGGATCGACGGCAAGCTGGGCTCGCTCAACATCATCAGCATGAAGGTCCGGAACAACCCGCGCAGCGTCTACATGAAGTTTGAGAAGCCGTACCGAGGACGCGAGGCGATCTACGTCGACGGCCGGAACAGCGGCCGGGTGCTGGCGCACGACGTCGGCCTCAATAAATTCCTGGCCGGCACGCTCGAACTCGACCCCCTGGGCGCCCGCGCCATGCAGGAGTGTCGGCACCCGATCACCGAAGCCGGAATCGGCGCGCTCATCAAGAAGATCTCGGAGCGCTGGAAGGCCGAACTCCACGTTTCCGAATCGGTCGTCCTCTTCGACACCAGCCTGAGCATCGGCCCGGCCCGCTGCCTGCTGATCGAGGCCATCCACCCCCGGCGCGGCCCGAACTACGTCTTCCACAAGGTCAGGCTCTTCATCGACGTCGAGCTGGGCTTCCCGATTCGGTTCGAAGGATACGACTGGCCCCGCGAGGAAGGGGGCGAGGCCGAACTCGTCGAGGAGTACGCCTACGGCAGCCTGAAACTCAACGTCGGCCTCTCCGACCATGACTTCGACACCGCCAACCGCCTCTACTCGTTCGGTCGATTCTGAAAATTCGGTCCGACGCCTGAAACCCCGACCAGAAGTCTAATTAAGCATTAACTACGGGTCGGAAGGTCGTCGCTTCGATCGGATTGAATGGTTCAACCCTCATGGTCGGCGGCTTGCTCGTCGATATAGGGTAATGCGGACGGCCGCGCGGGCGACCGGTTCGGGCCGGTCGCGCGAGGCCGTGGTCATTTGAGTTTTCGACGGGCGTTGTCGACCGAAAAAGCGGTCGATAAGCGGTCTTGGCAGGAGAGGGTTGGTCCGCTAGAATCCGCGCCGCTTCGACACGCCGAGCGGGTTGTCACTGGGATCATCTCTATTCGTCTCATCCGAGGCGTCGCGCTTTCCAGGCTACCGCGTATCGTTGGGCGGGAAGTTTAATTTCGCATGAGGCCGACGTCGTTCCAGGGCGGGAACGCGTTGCGGTTTTCGATCGATCCATGGAAGGAGGCTCGATGAGCACGATACCATCTTCCCCGGTGCAGTCTCGCGTGCATGTCCGCTGGATGATCCGGCGCGACATGCCCGAGGTTCTGGGCATCGAGCACGCCAGTTTCGAGTTCCCCTGGTGCGAGGACGAGTTCCTCCGGGTGCTCCGCCAGCGCAACTGCATCGGCATGGTCGCCGAGCAGGGGGAGCGGATCGTCGGGTACATGATCTACGAGTTGCACCGCAACCGGATCCACGTCCTCGACTTCGCCACCCACCCGGAATTCCGTCGCCAGGGGGTCGGGCGGCAGATGGTGGCCAAGTTGGTGAGCAAGCTCTCCAGCCAGCGCCGGAATCGGATCGCCCTGCACGTCCGCGAGACCAACGTGGCGGGCCAGTTCTTCTACAAGGTGATGGGCTTTCGCGCCGTCGAGGTGATTCGCGAGCACTTCGCCGACACCGGCGAGGACGCCTACGGCATGCTCTACCACCTGGACGAGTCGGTCCTCCAGGCCCCCGCGCCGACCAACCGGATCGCCCGACAGCTCGGAAGCTGACCGCCGCTCGCCGCGGCGCGTTCCGATCAACAAAGGGGCCGAGACGACGAGCCTTCCGGGTTCGACGTCTCGGCCCTTTTCTCGTTTCCCGCCCGCGCTTTCCCGACCCCCGGTGGCCGCCGCTGGCTCCAGGGGGAATAATCTAATCAGCAGGGGCGAAATTCACGACCGGCGCCACGGACGTTTCCAACGATGATCGACGACCACGCGGATCACGACTTCTTCCGTTCGACCTCCCCTGGCGACTCGGCCGCGGACGACGAGTGGTTCCTACGGTGGGCGGAGGGGATCAAGACCGCCGGCGCCCTGCTCGGCGCGATCCGCGGCGTCCAGGTCCTGCTCGGGTTCGTCCGGGCCGGCGACTTCGGCGCCCTGGCGTTCTTGGAAGCGTCGGCCGCCGCCTGTTTCGATTTCCTGCTCTTCGCGACCTTCGGCCTGGCGGCGGCGGCCGTCGTTCGCGCGCTGGGCGTCTGGGCGGAATCGCGGACGTTCGACGCCCAACCGCGATCGCTCGGCTCGTGGGCCTCGGCCCCTCCGCCGCCGTCGCCGTCGCCGTCGCCCGCCGAGGCCGTCGCCGAGCCCGAGGCGCCCGTCCAACTGGCCGAGATCCGCCGGCTGATCCGAGACCACGAGTGGGACGGCGCGACCGACGCCGTCCGGGCGTTTCGGGACCAGCATCCCGTCGACCCGCGCGGCGTCGAGGCGTCCGAGGAGCTGGAACGGACCATGCAAGCCGCGCTGGGCCGACTCGAGGGCCAACTTCAGGCGGCGAGGGAGGTGAACGATCCCGACCAGGTCCTTGAGATCCATGGTCGGATGAGCCCGTTGCTCAAGGAAGAATCGCGGAGGCATCTCGACGTCGACCTGTCGCATTGGTTCCTGGCGATCGTCCATCGTCGGTTGCGGTCGGGAAGGATCCAGGCCGACGTGGTCGAGTTGGCGGACCGGATCGCCGAGAACTTCGGCCACACGACCGACGGCGCCAGCCTCCGCGCGTCGCTGCCGACGCTGAGACGCAGCGCCGGGCTCTGTCCCCGGTGCGCCAAACCCTACACCGGAGTCGCCCGGGCGTGCCCCGAATGCCTCAAGTCCGCGCCCGCTCCGCCGCGGAGCGTGGAACCCGACGAACTCGACGAGCCCCCGTTCCAGCCCCGCGAGCCGGACGTGTTCGTCGAGCCGTCCGACGAATCGTCCGAATGATCCGGCGGACCTCGGGACGTTGACTTGCGTGCTGGATCGACGATCATTTGATGGAATAGATAGAATGAAGCGCGCAATGAGAACGATCGCGCGCCCGGTTCGTCCGCCCGGCTTGACCACCCCCCGATCGTCGGCTAGGCATAAGTGTCGATTTCGACCGCGCTGAGCTGAATTCGGGCACCTGAAAGGAACCGACCATGTCCCGCCGACTCGCCTTGGTCCTCGCCCCCTTGCTGTTGGGCATGGCCGGCCCCTGGGCCCAGGCCCAAACGGCGGCCTCTTCGAGCCAGATCCCCTCGCGAACCTCGCTTGCGCGACTGGGGCTTGAGAGGAACTGGATGATCGTGGTTCCGTTGTCGGGCGACGAGCGAGTGCTGCGGATCAGCCGCAGCGCCGACCTGTTCTTCATCCAGACGAGCAACGCGATGTTGCACGTCTACGACGTGGAGACCGGCAAACACCACTGGTCGTCGCAGCTCGGCGAACACGCCGTGTACGCGCGGCCGATCTCGTCGAACAGCTTCGGCGTCTTCAGTTCCAGCTCGAACAGCCTTCTGGCCCTCGATCGCAACACGGGGAGGACGATCTGGAAGGCCAACCTGTCGACCATCCCCACCAGCGGCACGGCCTGCGACGAGGACAACCTCCTCGTCGGCATGGACACCGGCATGATCAACTGCTACCGACTCAGGGATGAAACGGGCAAGACGCCCGACAAGATCCTGACCACGCCGGCGCTCGCCTGGAACCTCAAAACCAACGGACGCATCAACACCCTGCCCTTGATCGCCGAGAACGTCTCCTTCCTGGGCAGCAGCGACGGCCGCGTCTTCGCCACGATGACCAAGGAGCCCACGCCGTTGTACCGGGTGAAGACCGGAGGGGCGATCGGCGACGAACTGGGAACCTACGGGACCCGCATGCTGCTGATCCCCTCGGCCGACTACAACCTGTACGCCGTCGACGTCCTGACCACCAAGATGCTTTGGGTCTACCCCTCGGGCGCGGCGATCACTCAGGCGCCCATGGTCGCGGACGAGGATATCTACGTCATCAATCGGGCGGGCGCCCTGAGCTCGCTCGAACCGAAGACGGGCGAACTCCGCTGGACGCTCGCCACCCACTCCGCCCGATTGCTGACCGTCAGCGGCGCCAAGATTTACCTGCGGACCTCCGATAACGATCTGCTCATGGTCGATCGGGCCAGCGGCGGCGTGGTCGCCGACTCCGCGGCCACGCTTCAGCGGGCGGGCCTGAATCTCCGCGAATACGACCTGGGCTTCTCCAATCGTTACGACGATCGCATGTACGTTGGAACGTCGTCGGGCGTCGTGGTCAGCCTCCGAGAGATGGGCCGGGCCGCTCCCTTGCCGCTTCGAAAGCCCCAGGCGGAACCGTTCGCCCACGTCCCCCCCGAGGGCGTCAAGGAGAAGCCGGCGCCCCCGCCGACCGAGCAGCCCGGCGCCGAGCCCGGCGCCGAGCCCGGTGCCGAGCCAGCCTCCGACGCCCCCGCCCCCGACGCCGACGCCGATTCCGAATTCAAGTAAGCTCCTGGAAACGCCCCGGGAGTCCGTCCAGTGCGCAAGGCGAGCCGAAACCGGCTCGTCTTTTCGCGCGCGGCGCCCGATAATGAATCGCCCCACTCGGAAACCGAACCTCTTCCCCTGTTTGAAATTGATTGAGAGCACGATGGAGAACGTCGCAAAGCCCGACACCTGGGCGCCCGTCCGCCGCGCCATCCTCAGCGTCTCCGACAAGCGAGGGCTGGTCGCGCTGGGCCGGGCGCTGGTCGACCAGGGAGTCGTCCTGATCGCCAGCGGCG
>CALCIC010000750.1 GCA_937907405.1 uncultured Isosphaeraceae bacterium
CGGCCTGATCCACGAAGACCGCGCCCGCCGCGAGTCGCGGATGGCCGAGGTCGCGGCGTCGTGCGGCGTCGAGCATCTGCTGGACCGCTGGCCGGCCTCGCTCTCAGGCGGCGAGCGCCAGCGCGTGGGGCTGGCCCGCGCCCTCGCGCCCCGGCCTCGGCTCTTGCTCTGCGACGAGCCCGTCTCGGCGCTCGACCTTCCCAACCGGCACGCGCTGCTTGAAGGACTGCGACGGATCCAGAAAGCGGAGCTTCTGCCCGTGATCTATGTGACCCATAGTCCGGCCGAGGCGATCGCGTTGGGGACGCGGCTGTTCCTGATGGAGCAGGGACGCCTGGTCGCCGCCGGGCCGCCGCTCGACGTGCTGGCGAACTCGCGGCACGCGGCCTTTCTCCATCTTGAGGGGGTCCGCAACGTCTTCAACGGCCGGGTCGCAGCGCAGGACGACGACCAGGGTTCGACCCGTCTGGAACTGGAAGGGGGCCCGTCGTTGATCGTGCCGCGCGTCGATCATCCGGTGGGCGCGGCCGTCGTCGCCGAGATTCGAGGCGAGGACGTGCTGCTCTCGCTGGGGCCGGTCGCGGGGGTCAGCGCCCGCAACCTGATCGAAGGCGTGGTCGAGGCGGTCGTCCCGCACGGTCGCGAGGCGGAGATCGTGGTCCGCACCGGCGAGCTGCGATGGCTGGCGAGCACGGTCGGCCCGGCGTCGGGCCGGCTCGCGCTTTCGCCTGGTCAAACGGTGTATATGATCATCAAGGCCCGCAGTTGCCGCGTCGCCCTCGCATCCCCGGCCGCGGTCTGAGAATCGCCGGGTAAGCGTCTTAGAAATGGGTGGACGGTCAGGCGGCGGGGGGGGCGTCCCACTCCTCTTGCTCGTGCTCGAGGTTTCGTGGCTCGGGCGTCCCGCCCGAGCATCCACAGGACGAACGCGGCAAGCCGCTCGGGCGGGACGCCCGAGCCACGCCGGCGGATGCTCGACCGACACGCGGCCCCCCCGGAGCGGGAAAAACGGCAATCCGAGGCTACCCATCAACCGCCTCTGCTGGACGAGATTTCCCACCCACTTTCGAGACGCTCACCCAGAATCGCCGGAGCGGAAACACGACGGCGCGGATCGCGAGGCGAGGGTGGTATAGTGATCTCTTCGATTCCGCTCGGGATCGAGCGACCGTCGAGGCCGTCCCCTTTGGAGCGAGTGTTTCATGTCCGGTTCCGGCCGTGCGGGCGAGTCCCTCTTCTACTCGGGCGAGGCGGCCGTTCAGTCGACCGCCGATAGTTTCGAGCCGAGTCGGCGGATCGTCTCCGGCGACGGCTTCCGGATCGCCGCCGGCAATCGCGACCTGCTTCAGGATCGGCTTCGCGAGGCGGCCCAGGTACTGGCGCTCGGCTTCCTGATCTTCCTGATCGTGAGACTCCTTAGTCCGGGCGCGCCCGCGGGAGTCATGCCGTTGCATTCCGTCGTCCTCGTGATGCTGGCGGGCGTCTCGGGCCTGCTCTCGACCGCCTGGAAGCCCTCGTACCGCCGGCTCCGGATCATCGAGACGGCGGTCTTCGGGGTGGTCGGCGCGTACATCGCGATCGCGCTTTACCTGGGCCTGAGGTTGCGGTTGAGCGAGCAAGAGAACGCCTGGAAGCTGGCGGGGCTTCTCAAGACCACCTTGGCCTGCATGCTGGCGGTCGTCTACACTTACGCGATCTTCATCCCGAGCGACGCCCGGCGGGCCGCCCGGCTCATCGTGCCGATGGCCCTCTTCCTGCTCGTCTCCCCTTTGATCTTCGGCCTGACGACTCCCGAGTTTCGAGAGCTTCTGGGGGTTCATCCGGCCCTCAGCTTCGAGAACCTCGGCCAGCACCTGATGCTCCTGGCGGTGGGCGCGGCCACCTCGATCTACGGGGTCCATACGATCCAACGCTACCGGAACGAGGCGTTTCGCGGGCGTGAGCTGAATCAGTATCGACTGATCCATAAGTTGGGCTCGGGGGGCATGGGGGACGTCTACCTTGCCGAGCACGCCCTGCTGAAGCGCCCCTGCGCCATCAAGCTGATCAACCGAAAGCTGGAGCAGAGCCCGACGGCGTTGGCCCGGTTCGAGCTCGAAGTCAGGGCGACGGCCCGGCTCTCGCACCCGAACACCGTCGAGGTCTACGACTACGGCCGGACCGAGCAAGGCGTCTTCTTTTACGTGATGGAGTATCTGCCCGGTTGCAGCCTTCAGGAGTTGGTCGACCGCCACGGGCCGTTGCCGGCGGGGCGGGTGATCCACCTGCTCAGCCAGGCCTGCGGCGCCTTGAGCGAGGCGCACGGACTCGGCCTGATCCACCGCGACCTCAAACCCCCCAACATCTTCTCGGCGTTGCGGGGGGGCCGGTACGACGTGGCCAAGATCCTGGATTTCGGCCTGGTCAAGCCGATCGGCGACGACCCGGCGACGGCCTTGACGCTCGAGGGAGTCGTCACAGGCTCTCCCCTGTACATGGCGCCCGAGCTGATCATCAAGAACCACACGCCGGACGCGTGCGTCGATGTTTATGGAATCGGCGCGGTCGCCTACTTCCTGCTGACCGGTCGGCCGCCGTTCCTGGGGCCCGACGCGATGACCGTGATGATGGCTCATGCGCGGGATCCGGTCGAGCCCCCCTCGACCTTCGTCGACGGCGTCCCCGAGGATCTTCAACGGGTCGTGCTGCGGTGCCTGGAGAAGGAGCCCGCCGACCGCTACCAGGACGCGGCGAGCCTGGCCCGGGCGTTCGAGGACTGCGCCGACGCCGAGGGGTGGTCGGCCGAGCGGGCCGAGGATTGGTGGCGGACGATCCAGCCGATCGGGCTCGCGGACGAATCGGCCGCGACGACCGACCCGCGGAACGACGTCGACTCGCTGGCCGAGGTCGATTTCGATGCGATCGCCGATCCGGGCCCGGCCGCGCCGAGTGATCCCGAGCTGACGATCGCCGAGGATCGGGCGCCCTCCTCGCGCGGCGTTCGCGACGGCGGCGGACCATCGTGACCCCCCGCGCGGCGAGCGGCCTGGCGCCCCGGATTCCTCGCTCATGGACGGCTCCTCGACGATGAGTTCCAACCTCGCAAATTGCGACGCCGGCGAAGGGACGGGCGAGGAAACGCCGGTCGTACTGCATTTGGCGTTCGCGTTCGACGTCGGCGACGAGATCAACCTGGACGCGGCTCGGGAGTTGCTTCAGGGCGAACTCGGGCGGCTGCCCCGTCGCAAGCGGACGCCCGAATCGATCCGTTACCGGCCCGCTCCGGTCCGGGCGCCCATCGACCCCGGCGGCCTTCGCCTTCCCGGCGATCTCGCCCCGACGGCCCCCCCCAGGGCCGAGCTGACGCTGTTCGATTTCGGCGCGGTTTCGCTGGCCGTCGACTTCCCCCTGTCAGTCTCGCCCAGGGCGCTCTCGGAGTTGGCGGGGCGGCTGTCGGACATGGCGTCGCTCAACGAGGAGGCCTACCGCCTGCTTGAGCCCTGGGTCGAACGCCTGAGACCCGCCGTCTTCGACTTCTCGTTCAGCCCGACGACCGAGGAGTACATCGTCTTCCACCTTCCCGAGCGCCGGTCCGGATGGCTGGACGACCACGCCGACTGGATCGCCGGGCTGGTCCGGCTGGAGGCCGAGCCGCTGAGCGAGACCGAGGTCGCCGAGGCCCTTCGACTGTCGCTGCGGTACACGCCGAGCGACCTCGTGGTGCTCGACTGGGCCGCGGGGTTCGTCGCCGACGTCGACTGCGCGGATACCTTGGAGATTATTGATTTCGCCAACGTCCAGCTCCTGGAGTATCGACACATCGACGACCGGCTCGACGACCGCCTTGAAGCCGCCTACAAGCTGATCCGACCCGACCGCCGGCGGTCGCTGGTTCGAGGCTGGAACACCCACGGAGTGGCCGTCCGCCACGTCCGGGAGCTGGAGATCGAGGCCGCCGGCCTGTTCGAGCGGGTCGACAACGCGCTCAAGCTGATCGGCGACCATTACCTGTCCCGGATCTTCGAGCTGGCCTCGGGTCGGTTCCACCTCCGAGGCTGGCAGCAGTCGATCCGCCGCAAGCTGGAGACCGTCGGCGACGTCTACGACCTCCTGGTCCAGCAGGCCGCCGGCCACCGCATGGAGGCCCTCGAAGTCACCGTGGTCCTGCTGATCACGATCGAAATCCTCCTGGCCCTCTGGAGGCATTGATCAACGCATCAGTGATTGAAAATAGGCTCGCCGGGGTGGGCGTCGCCCGAGTCCTGCACTCGGTCCTGGTCGCGGGGGAGGTGGCGCGAGCCCAGCAGGAAGAAGAAGGCGCCCAGGGCCAGGACCGGGGCGACCACCAGCATCGCGACGGTCAGGTTCTCATCGCCGATCGGCGACGCGCCGAGCGAGTCGAAGAACCGGCCGACCCAGGAGTCGGCCACGCTGGGCCTGCCGAAGAAGGTCGAGATCCAGCCCAGGATCAGCGGCGAACTGATGTCGCCGAAGACGTGGATCAGGAAGATGTAAAGGGCGAACCCCGAGGCCCGCTTGTTGGCCGGAACCACGTTGGCGATCACCGTGTTGCAGGGGCCCAGCACCATCGACAGCAGGATCATCGCCCCAAACAAAAGGGACAGCGACACCGCCCGATCGGCTTCGAGCACGGCCGTCAGCCCCAGCGGGACCGCGGCCGCCGTGACGATGGTCGCCAACAGCAGGTAGGCCCGCCTGGTGAACCGCAGC
>CALCIC010000751.1 GCA_937907405.1 uncultured Isosphaeraceae bacterium
GACGCGCGAGCGAGGGAGTTTTCCTTGCCCCGCAGCCTCTGCAATGAAACGGCGGTATATTTCCATGCGCCGAACGCCTTATTGGGAGCGCGAGGCTCCCGAAGCCACCTCGGGCGAGCGATTGGTGGACTCTTACCCCGAAGTGCGAGACAGCCCCATGTGGGACGGCCGCCCTCGGCCGTCCAGTCCGAAGCGAGAGCCGAACCGCCATGAAGCCGCAAGAACGAGATCAACTTTTCCAAGCATTGCAGGATCGATTCGCCAGGAACATGCGCCGCCACGCCGGGATTGCCTGGGAGGATGTGCTTGCCGGGCTGAAGGCGAGTCCCACCGCTCCGAAGTCTCTCGGCGAGATGGAGGCCTCGGGGGGCGAGCCGGACGTGATCGGTCGGGACGAACTCACCGGCCAGTTCGTCTTCTGCGACTGCTCGCCCGAAAGCCCGACCGGGCGCAGGAGTCTTTGCTACGACCGTGAGGCGTTGAACGCGCGAAGGGAGAACAAGCCCAGCGGCGACGCGGTGGAGGCGGCCCTCGCGATGGGCGCCGAGCTCCTCACGGAAGCGCAGTACCGCGCGTTGCAGCAACACGGCGAATTCGACACGAAGACGTCCAGTTGGATCGCCACGCCCGAGGATGTTCGCTCGCTGGGCGGCGCGCTCTTCTGTGATCGACGCTATGGCAAGGTGTTCGTGTATCACAATGGCGCGCAGTCTTACTACGCGGCGCGAGGCTTTCGCTGCCTCGTTCGCGTGTGAACCTCGTGATCGGCCGGCCTCGGGCCGCCGGAGGGGCCGCCGAGAGCGGTTTACCCGAGGGCGAGACTGCCGCCGTACCGACGGTGCGGCTTGGCGGCGGCTTCGCCCTACCGGGTCGCTCTCCGACACGTGAGTAATCCGCGCGTGAACCGCTCTAACTCGGCGGCGCGCCGGCCTCCGACGGCAGGGGGAGCAGTTGGGCGACGGCGTCCTGGACTTGCCGCAGCTTGACCGGCTTGGTCAGGACGATCATTTGATCCGCCGACGGCAGCTTGGCTTTGAGGCCCTCCTGTCGAGGGCCGAGCAGGACCAGGGTGCGGAACGGCAGGCCCTCTTCCTCGGCCTTGGCATGCATGAGGGCGAGCGAGCCGAGCGAGTCCGGGCCCAGACCGTCGACGTCGAAGAGCAGAGCGTCGGGGGGCGACTCCTCGTACCGTTCGGCGGCGCGCTCGGGGTCTCTGACGATCATGACCCGGTATCCCATCTTCGAGAGGGTCTTGCGGAGGGCGTCCTGGATCTCGTCCTGGGCCTCGACGCAGAGAATGTTCTTCAAAACGACCGGCTTGGCCGCGGTCGCGGTCGCGGAAGGCGCGGGATTGAGATCGGGGTCGTCCGCGGGGGCCAGGAAGATCGAGGGATCGAGCGCCAACGCCTCTTCCAGGCTTCCCTCGGCGGGTTGGTCCGGGTCGTTCGAGCCCCCCCCCAGGATCGAATCGCGGTAAGCCTTGAGGTCGGCGACCACGGCGTCCATCGACTGGTATCGCGCGTGGAGGTCGATCTTCATCATCCGCTCGATGATCCGGCTGAGCTTCTCGTCGGGCGCGTGGACGTGCTCGCCGATCGGCTTGATGACGCCGAACGACCGCTTGAGCATTTTCTTGAGGGGGTCCTTGCTCTCGGAATCGCTGAGCGCGATCTGGCCCGTCAGCATGTTGTAGAAGACGCAGCCAAGGAAGTAGACGTCGGATCGAGGGTCGCCCTTGGGGCTGCCGCAGGTGCGTTCGAGCGCCGAGTAGTCGACGGTGCGCTGGCTGTGCATGCCCTTGACGTCGTCCCCCTCGATGGTGGCCAGACCGAAATCGACCAATTTGGCCACGCCCGTATTTGCGATCAGGATGTTGGTCGGCTTGATGTCGCGGTGCGTGACCCCTTGCTCGTGCGAGTACTTCAAGCCCTCGGCCAGTCCGATCATCAACGGCAGGGCTTCGGGCCCCTTGAGCCGCATCCGAAGCTTGAGGAACTCGCGAAGGTTCATGCCCTCGACGTATTCCATCGCCATGTAGGGTCGGCCGTCCTGCAAGCCGGCGTCGGTGATCAGCACGATGTTGTCGTGCCGCAGCCGCATGCCGGCCTCGGCCTCCTTCTGAAACCGCGAGACGGCCTCGGGGGACTGGGCGAACCGCTGGCGGAGCACCTTGATCGCCACCGGGTCGCCGGTGTCGGTCCGCTCGCCCCGATAGACCCGCGCGAACGTCCCCTCGGCCAGATGGAAGAGGGTCCGGTAGTTGCCGAAGAAGAAGTTCGACACGTCCCCCTTCTTGAGCCGTTCGAGCTGCCAACTCGTGAGCCATCCCCGGCGCGTGAGCACCCGGAGCATGGCCTCGGCCGAACCATTGGCCGCCTCGGCGCGCGCCTCGCGGTACTGGTCGCGATTGATCAGGCCGACGAGCGTGAGTTGATCCACCACGGAATCGATGTCGAGCTCAACCATGGGAAACACACCTGACTCAGGCCATTGAGGAAGTAAACAGCCCGCCGCGAAGCGTCCACCGCCGAGAGCGGCTGATCGCCCAGCCCCGTTTCGAGCGAAGGCGATGCGCCGGTTGGCTCCATTCATTTGTCAATTGGATCTGTAACCATAGTTTACGCACGACCGTGGCGCGCGTGACAGGCGTCATTTCGGCCCTCGCGACTTCCGGGGGGCGTTCGGAATGGACCGACGGCCGTGCCGACAAGGACGTTAGGGCGAGGAATCCCCCCTCGGAAGCCGCCCAACCGGCCCTGGCGAGCGGCTTTATTCAGAGTTTATTTTGAGTCTGACATGCATCATGTCACTGCCAAGGCTTAGGTTGCTTTACGTGGAGCCGATTCGAGTCGCGTCTCGGGCGGGAAACATCGACGAGAGCAGCGATTGGAAAAGGCATCAGGGGCAGGATGAAGGCATCGTCGTACGAGGCCCGCGAGCCTCGAAACCGACGATTCGAGGAGCAACAGGGAATGTATCAGCAGACATCGGCACCCACGCGACCGGTGGCGAAGAAGTCGGCCATCGAGCAGGCGACGACTCCCGAGTGGTCGAACCGAAGGGCGACCGAGCAAGCGACGCGGGCCGCCCACGCCCGCCAGGCGAGTGGACGACGACGGTTCGTCGACCCGACCACCTGCGAGCGCGACTACTCCCAGGCCGAGATGGAGTTCATGCTCGCGATGAATGCGTACAAGCAGAAGAGCGGCCGGATGTTCCCGACCTGGAGCGAGGTCCTCGAGGTCCTCCAGGGCCTTGGCTACGAGAAGCCGACGCTCGACGACGACGTCGAGGTCGACGTCCAGTAACGGCGTTCCCGGCCTCCTCGCAACGAGGACACGGAGGTCCCGGCGAGGCCGCCGCCTCGGATCGGAACGTCGCGGCGTCCGACGTTCGTCGTCCCGTTGACAGCCGTCGTCAAAGACCCTATCGTGGACCCAATTCGTTCGTTCCCAAGCTGTTCGAGCGATCGCGGGTAGGCTGAAGGAGTGCCGCCGCGACCCTCCGGCCGCGCCGGCTCGACGGTTCGAGCCCCGCCGATCCGCCCCTGGCGTCCCGCGGCCGCCGTCTCCGGGTTCCACCACTCCCATCGATCGAGGTCCATGAGCGTACGCACCCGATTCGCGCCCAGCCCCACCGGCTTTCTCCACATCGGGGGAGTGCGGACGGCGCTCTTCAACTGGTTGTTGGCCCGCCATCACGGCGGCCGGTTCATCCTCCGGATCGACGACACCGACCAGGAGCGGCACGTCGACGACGCGGTCAAGCGCATCCTCGACGGCTTCCGCTGGATGGGGATGGACTGGGACGAAGGCCCCGAGGTCGGCGGCCCCCACGGCCCCTACTACCAATCGCAACGCGCCGAGCACTACCGCGCGGCCGTCGACAAGCTGATCGCCTCGGGCCGCGTCTATCGAGACTATAGCACCGAATCCGAGCGGAACGTCGAGCGCGACGCCTCGAAGCGCGAAAAACGGCCGTACCGGTTCCGCCGGATCGTTCACGCGCCCGACGAGATCGCCCGATTCGAAGCCGAGGGCCGGCCCCACGCCCTGCGGTTCGAGGTCCCGCTCGGCCGCACGCTGGTGTTGAACGACCTGATCAAGGGGGAGGTGACGTTTTCGACCGACGAGATCGGCGACTTCGTGATCGTCCGTCCCAACGGCCAGCCCTTGTACAACTTCGCGAGCGTCGTCGACGACGCCGAGATGGAGATCACCCACGTCGTTCGGGCCGAGGAGCATCTGTCGAACACCTTCCCGCAGCTCTTGATGTTCGAGGCGTTGGGCGCGCCCCTGCCGGCGTTCGCGCACGTCCCCTACGTCGCCGAGCCGGGTTCGAGGGAGAAGATGTCGAAGCGGAAGACCGACGACTACGCCAAGCGAGGCGTCCTGGTCTACCTCCATCAGTACATCGAGAAGGGTTATCTGCCGGACGCCCTGCTCAACTACCTGGCCCGCCTCGGTTGGAGCTTCGACGGCGCGCAAGAGCTGTTCACCCGCGCCGAGCTGATCGAGAAGTTCACGCTCGATCGAGTCAACAGTTCGCCCGCGAGCCACGACCCGGACAAGCTGTTCTGGATCGAGGGCGAGTGGATGAAGGAGCTTCCGGTCGAAGCCAAGATCGCCGGCGTGGTCCCGTTCCTGGCCGCCGAAGGGCTCGTCGGGCAGCCGCTCGGCGACGCCGAGCGGGCTTACGTCGAAGCCGTCGTCCTGGCGTTGGGCGATCGGCTCAAGACGTTCTCCGACGTCGTCAAGCTCGGCCGGTTCTTCTTCACGCCCGAGTTGACGTTCGATCCCGACGCCGTCAAGAAGCGGCTCCGCAAGCCGGGGGTCCCCGAGATGCTCGGCGATCTCGACGCCTTGCTCGGCGCGGTCGAGCCGTACGATCTGGAGACGCTTGAGAAGGCCGTCCACGAGTACGCCGAGAAGACCGGCCGCAAGATGGGAGACGTGGTCAACCCGCTGCGGGTGGCGACCACCGGCCAGGCCGTCGGACCGGGGCTCTACGACTGCCTGTATCTGCTGGGCCGCGAGGCGTGCCGGGCCCGAATCCGGCAGACCCTGGCGATGCTCGAACAGACCGATTGACCGAGTGAGCGACGGCGAGCCGAGGACGGGTCATCAGGGCGTTCGGAACGCCTGGTCCGCCCTTCGCTCGCCTCTTTTTCTTGATTCCGCAACGCAGCCGAGATCCGGCTGCAATGGAGACGCCCTTTCGATGCGCATTTTCGTGACGGGTTCGATCGCGTACGACTACATCATGGTCTTCCCCGGCAAGTTCAAGGATCACATCCTCGCCGACAAGATGCACGTGTTGAGCGTGTCGTTCCTGGTCGACAAGCTGACCCGCCGAAGGGGCGGGACCGGCGCCAACATCGCGTACAACCTGGCGCTTCTGGGCGAGAAGCCGGTCCTCGTGGGGACCGTCGGCGAGGACTTCGAGGACTACCGCAAGGGGCTCGAGAAGCGCGGGGTCGACGCCTCGGGCGCGCGGGTGATCGCCGACGAGCACACGGCCTCCTGTTTCATCAACACCGACCTCGCCGACAACCAGATCACCGCGTTCTACCCCGGGGCGATGTCCAAGGCCTCGACCGTCTCGCCCAAGGACCTGGGGGCGACGACCGGGGATCTGGTCGTGATCGCCCCCAACGACCCCGCGGCGATGGCCCGCTACGCGGCCGAATGCTCGGTGGCGGGTATTCCTTATATGTACGATCCTTCGATGCAACTCCCCCGCATGGACAAGGCTGAATTCGAGGAGGGCTGCAAGGGCGCCAAGATCCTCGCCGGTAACGACTACGAGTTCGGCATGATGGCCGGGAAGCTCGAGATCTCCGAGTCCGAACTTCGCCGCCGGACGCCGATCTCCGTCATGACCCTGGGCGAGAAGGGCGCGCTGATCACCGCCGAGGGCGAGGAATACGAGATCCCGCCGGCCAAGCCGGAGAAGGTGCTCGACCCCACCGGCGCGGGGGACGCGTTCCGCTCCGGGTTCGTCGCCGGGATGAGCCGAGGGTTCTCGTGGCCGGTCGTCGGCCGGATGGCCTCCTTGACGGCGGTGTACGCCATCGAGCATCCTGGAACCCAAGAACACACGTACTCGCTCGACGAGTTCCTCGCTCGGTATCGGTCGAACTACGGTCCGAACGAGGAGATCGAGACGTTGAGCAACGGTCGCGGCAAGGCCTGAGCCGGCCGCCGACCTTCGGCTTTCCCCTGCCGCCCCCGCGTCGTCGAAAGGCGCGTCGGCGCGTTGGGCTTCGACATCCGAGAGAAGGCTTTAATGGCGCTCTTTCGACTGGGTCCCGACCCGATCTTCCCGCCCCCTCATCTGGCCGAGCCGGAAGGGCTGCTGGCGATCGGGGGCGACCTTTCGGCCGATCGGCTGCTGGCCGCCTACCGCCAGGGGGTCTTCCCCTGGTTCGAGGCCGGCGGGCCGATCCTCTGGTGGTCGCCCGACCCCCGCCTGGTCCTTTTCCCGAACGAACTCCGCGTCTCGCGGCGGCTCCGCCGGACGCTGCGGTCGGGCCGGTTCGAGATCCGCTCCGACTCGGCCTTCGACCGGGTCATCCACGCCTGCGCCGAGACGCCCCGGAATCACGAGGACGGCACCTGGATCACGACCGAGATGCAGGAGGCCTACATCCGACTGCACCAGCTCGGCCACGCGCACTGCATGGAAGCCTGGCGCGACGGCGCGCTGGTCGGCGGCGTGTACGGCGTCCGGGTCGGCCGCTGCTTCTGCGGCGAGTCGATGTTCCACACCGAGAACGACGCCTCCAAGGCGGCCCTCGTGGCCCTCGTCGAACAACTTCAGGCCGACGGCGTCGGGCTCATCGACTGCCAGGTTCGGAGCGAGCACCTGGTACGCCTCGGCGCCCGCGAGATCCGCCGCGACGAGTTCCTGATGCACCTCACGCTCGGCCTCGACGAGGGCTCCCAGCACGTCCCTCGTTCCAACGGCGACGCCCGCCGCGCGGCGACGATCTTCAGCGCCGCCTCCGGCCGGCTGGCGTCGCACAAGCGAATCTGAATGAGTGACGCGTCGAGGGATTGCGCACGAATTCGGATTCCCGCCGAGCCCCGCAAGCCGGCTCGGCGCGAGTCTCGCCTTCCCGGCCCCCCCTCGGCCCGCATGCAGCCAAGATTCGCCCCCGCTGACTTGAGCCGTCGGACCGAGGATCTGGGCTGGACCAATCCGCGTAATCGGGCGACTCTGTGGGATCGCGCGAAAGCTCGCCGTCCGGGCGACCCGTTTCGGCCCCCCGCGCGTGGAGATCGGTTATGGAGTGAACCGAGGCCGAGGGACGAGATTGAACAGAGGTTGATCGACCGGATTGGTCTCGACCCATGTCGATTCGAATGCCCGTCCGAGAAGGAGTTCGCGCAATCATGAACGACGAGGACATCGCCGCGAAGCCGCCGAAGCGACTGAAACGCCTCATCCGTTGGATCGCGGCCCTCGCGATTCTTTCCCTCTTCGCGCTCGCGTCGATGCCGACCGTGCTCAGCACCGCTCCAGCCCGCCGAGCACTCGTGCGGGCGATCAACCAGAAGCTCAACCCCGGCCGGATCGAACTGGGCGGGCTGTCTCTGTCGTGGACCCGGGGCGTCGTCCTGAGCGACGTCGTTCTGATCGATCCCAAGGGTAAGACGGTCGCCAAGGCCGAATCCGTGCGATCCAACCAGGGAATCCTCGGTCTGCTGGCTTCGCGATCGCAATACGGAACGATCCACGTCAACGGCGCGACCGTCGACTTCGAACGCCGCGCCGACGGCTCGATCGACGTCCTCGAGGCGCTCGGCGGTTTGATGGGGCAAAGCGAAGCCGGACCCCCGGGGTCTCAGGCCGGCGATCCGGGCCCAAGTTCCAGCCTCGCCGTGGCCGTGATCGTCGATGGCGGTCCCGCGCGGATCGTGAGCCCCGAATTCGCCGAGCCGATCACTTCGAGCAGCTTCAAGACGGAGTTGAGGGTCGTCCCCGGCAAACCCGTCGACGTCGTTGCGACGCTTATCGAGGAGGACCGTTCGCTTGAGCTTCGAGTCGGTTACGACGTGAACGCGGCGCCCGGAGCGTCGGCCGATTGGGCGTTGACGCTCACCGGGAAGGATTGGCCGCTCGCCGCTCGGCGCGCGGGCTTCACGGCGAAGGGACGGCTCGAAGGAGTGCTTCAGGCCGACTGCAAGCAGGGGCTTTGGTCGCTCCAGGGCGACGCGGTCCTGCGAGAAGCCGTCGCCGACGCCGCCGTGCTGGCCGGCGATCGACTCGCCCTCGATCGCGTGGCGGCCGACTTCAGTGTGATCGAGACGGCCTCGGGTTGGTCGATTCGCAAGCTCGACATGAGAAGCCCGATCGCGGAACTGTCCGCGACCGGCGACGTTCCGGCGACCACCGGAACCCCCTCTCGGCTGTCGGGCCATATCGACCTGGCCGCCGCCTCCAAGCTCTTGCCCCATGCCGTTCCGCTCCGGCGGGGCATCGTGATCGACAAGGGGGAGGCCCGAGTCGCGGCCGACCTGAACATCGTCGACGGCGCCGAGCGGATCGTCGTCTCGGCCGATCTGGCCGATCTGGCCGCGACCGAGAACGGCCGCGCTCTCGCATTGCAAAAGCCGGCTTCCTTGTCGGCCGCATTGGTTCGAACCAAGGGGAACACGACCGTCGAGTCGTTCACGGTCAAGGGAGCGGGCGTCGACGCCACCGCGACGGGCGACCTGGAACACGGCCTGAAGCTCTCGGGAGAGATCGACCTGGCGGCGATCGAGGCCCAGGCCCGCGAGCTGATCGACCTGGGTACGGTGAAGCTCGCCGGCAAGGGGCGGATGGCCGCCGACTATCGACCCGACGGAGGGACGTTCAAGGCCCGGTTCGCGGCCGAACTCGACGGCCTGCGGGTCGAGGGCCTTACGGCCGAACCGATCGCGCGGGATCACGTCCGGCTGGAAGGCTCCTCCGACGGGCCTCGGGGCGCCGACGGCCTGCCCACCGACTGGCGCGCCGCCAGGTTGGGCGTCGAGGCGGGCGATACGAAGGCGCGTTTGTATGCGAAAGCGACCGACGGCTCCTCCACGTTCGTCCTTGATGGTTCGATCCCGACCCCGACCGCTGCGCCGGGGATCGCCTCGGGCAAGATTACGGCCCGTCGCGTCGACGAGGTCTTCGTGCTTGACGAGGTCCAGTTGAAAGCGACCCCCGTCGACCCCGGGGCCGTTTCGGCCACGGTCGCAATCCATGCAAAGGGGAAGCTCGACCTGGCCGCTGGACGACTCGTCCTGACTCCCGTGGGTCCGCAGGCGTCGCCGGGCGTCGCCGTCGCTCCCGAGGGCTTCACGCTCGACGGGATCGGCAAGTCCGACGCGCCGACGTCCCTCGACGCCGCGCTCGTCGGCGAGTTGTGGACCCTCGACCAGGCGATCGCCTACTGGACTCAGACGCCTTCACACGGCCTGGCCGGGGCCTGGTCGGGACGAGTGGGACTCGCCCGCCAACTCGACGGCCGCCTCGATTTCAACGGCGGGTTGAATTCGCCCGATCTCGTGGTGACGACCCCCCGAGGCGCGGTGACTCTCGCAGGAGCCGGGTCTTATTCGCCGGCCGCCGATCAACTCAGCCTCACGAGCTTCGACCTGACCACCGCGTACGCCCGATTGCGCGGCGCCGGAACGCTCGCCGACGTAGGAGGCGGCCGGCTCGCCGACGTTTCGGCGACTCTGGAACCGCGCTGGGAATCGCTCGATCCGCTCGTCGCCTCCTCGGTCGGGGGCGACGCCCACGTCCGCGCGACCGTCAAGCCGTTCCATCTCCGGGGCTCGCTGGCGGCGGGCTCGACGTCCCAGATCCTGAAGGGGATGGAAGGGGCGCTGGAGGTCGACCTGGCGTCGGCCCAGGCGTTCGGCATGCTGGTCGGTCCGACGCCGATCGTGCTTCGCATGGGGGGGGGCAAGGCGGTGTTCGACCCGATCGCCACCACGCTGAACGACGGCAAGCTCGAAATCGGCGGAGACCTGTTCCTCGACGATCCGGCGGCGCTCTGGCTTCGACTGGCCAAGGGAACCAGGATCGAAGGAGCGGCGATCAACCAGGCGGTCTCCAACGACGTCTTGTCGTACATCGCCCCGATTCTCGCCAAGGCGAGCAACCTCAGCGGCACGGTGTCGCTGAGGATCGACGGCGCGGCGATTCCGGTCGTCGGCGACGGGGCCCTTCGCGTCGACGGCCAGCTCGTCTTCCAGAACGTCGTCTTCCAGCCGGGCCCGTTCGCGACCGAGATCGTCGCGATGACGGGCAACGTCGCTCCCAAGATGACGCTGCACGAACCGTTGCAACTCCAGATCGCCGACGGCCGCGTCCGGCAGAGCGGCCTGACGATCCCGTTGCCCGAGAATCTGACGGCTAAGATCGACGGATCCGTCGGGTTCGACAAGACGCTGGCGCTTCGCGCGGTGGTCCCGGTCACGGCCAAGATGCTCGGCGGCAACGCCGTCGCCAGTGAGTTCGTCGCGGGGACGGACGTCGCGATCCCGATCGGCGGCACCATCTCGCAACCGAAGATCGACCGCGCCGGCCTCCGGCTGGCGCTGCGGGACGCGGTGAAATCGATGGTCAAGCGCGGCGCGCGAGCCGAGGCCGGGCGTCTGCTCGACCAGGTCCTCCCCCCCGCCGCCGGCGGGCGGAACGCGACCCCCGGTTCTCCCGGCGGTTTGTCGGGCGGCGACGCCTTGAAAGCCCTCGAAGGCCTTGGCCGCGAATTCATCCAGCCCAGGCGTCGTTGACGTCAAGGGTCGACGCGGCTCGTCGATGGGGCGGACGACCCGGCCGGGGACTCTCATCCTCTCCACGCGAGCCGCGATCGGTCTCCAGCCGCCGCTCATGACCGTCGCGAGCTTCAATCACGGCGGGTCGGAACGAGCCTGCGAGGAGGTCCGATCGTTCGGCGTAGTCCGATTGAGAGGACGGGGGGCTCTGGTCATCGAGGCGTGTTGAGAAGTAAACTGGTGTCTGACGCCGATAAGATGACATCCCCCGCGCGTGCGTCTCCGGAAAGCATCCGTCCTCTCCCGAATCGCGTCGGCTCCGCGCCGGCGAGCGTTGCCGACACCTTGTTGGTGAATGGAAGGGAGTCGAATCATCGGCGGCGCGCTTCCGCGCGCAAGAACGCTCAGACGTAAGCTGGCGGTCGCGCGTCAATGAGCTGCCACCTCTCGCAAAACGCGGCGTCGCAGCTTCACCATCAACCCCTTGGTATCTCTCCATGCCCAAAGTCGTCGTCAGTGACAAAATCGAAGAAATCTACAATCGGATCGTCCAGCGCAACCTGGGAGAAGCCGAGTTTCATCAAGCCGTCAAGGAGGTCGTCGACACGCTCGACCCGGTGTTGCAAAAGCACCCCGAGTTCGCCGATCACAAGATCATCGAGCGGATCTGCGAGCCCGAGCGTCAGATCATTTTTCGGGTCCCCTGGGAGGACGACCAGGGCGAGGTCCAGATCAACCGCGGGTTCCGGGTCGAGTTCAACAGCGCGCTGGGGCCGTACAAGGGGGGCCTGCGGTTCCACCCCTCGGTCTACCTGGGAATCATCAAATTCCTGGGGTTCGAGCAGATATTCAAGAACGCCTTGACCGGCCTGCCGATCGGCGGCGCCAAGGGGGGCTCGGACTTCGATCCCAAGGGCAAGTCGGACGACGAGGTGATGCGTTTCTGCCAGAGCTTCATGACGGAGTTGTATCGTCACCTGGGCGAGTACACCGACGTCCCCGCCGGGGACATCGGCGTGGGCGCCCGCGAGATCGGCTATCTGTTCGGCCAGTACAAGCGGATCACCAATCGATACGAGTCGGGCGTACTGACCGGCAAGAACCCTCAGTGGGGAGGCGCGCTGGTGCGTCGCGAGGCCACCGGCTACGGGGCGGTCTTCTTCGTCGACGAGATGCTCAAGGTCCGGGGCCAGTCGTTCGAGGGCAAGACGTGCGTGGTCTCGGGCTCGGGCAACGTGGCGATCTACACGATCGAGAAGATCCAAGAACTTGGCGGCAAGGTCGTCGCCTGCTCGGACTCCTCGGGGGTGGTCTATCACAAGGACGGAATCAACCTGGAGACGCTCAAGCAGGTCAAGGAGGTGGCGCGCGAGCGGATCGCTTGCTACCTCAAGTCCCATCGCGACGCGGAGTTCGTCGAAGGGGGAAACATCTGGGAAATCCCCTGCCAGGTCGCCATGCCGTCGGCGACTCAGAACGAACTCGACGGCGAGTCCGCGCGTCGACTCGTGACCAACGGCTGCCTCGCCCTGGGAGAGGGGGCGAACATGCCCACGACGCCCGAGGGCGTCCGCATCTTCCAGGAAGCGGGCGTATCGTATGGACCAGGCAAGGCGGCGAACGCCGGCGGCGTGGCGACCTCGGCCCTGGAAATGCAGCAGAACGCCAGCCGCGACGCCTGGACCTTCGAGTACACCGAACGCCGACTTCACGACATCATGAAGGAAATCCATCGGTCGTGCTACGAGGCGGCCGAGGAGTACGGCAGCCCCGGCAATTACGTGCTCGGCGCCAACGTCTTGGGCTTCATCCGAGTCGCCGAGGCCATGGTCGCGTTCGGCTTGATCTGACCGGCTCGCGGTGAGCGATCGCCCGACAGCCCGTTGCATCTCCCGGCATCTCGGGGGATGATGAGGCGGCCCGGCCGGGCACCCTCGGGG
>CALCIC010000752.1 GCA_937907405.1 uncultured Isosphaeraceae bacterium
CCTCGATCACGCGCTCGAGCCGATATCGACGGTCGCGCCCGCCGATCCCCTTGTGAATGTTGTAACTGAGTAAGCGCATGTTTATTTCAATGGTAATCAGCGGGGTCGTTCGGCGTCGGGACGGGGGGCGTCCGCCTGGGCTTCGGGGTTCGACCAGTGGAGATAATCGCCGAGTTTGGCGGCGGCCGCCAGGGCCTCGTGGCTGGGCGCGCCGAAGTCGTCGCGCGCGATCGGCTTGTCGAGCTCCTCCGAGGCGCGCCACCGGGTGGGGACGGCCCCTCGGCGGACCCTCCCGACGCCTCGGACGGCGAGGTAGTGGTACACCGCCCGATAGACGAACCAGAAGCCGATCACGTTGGGGCCGGGCAGGATGAAGAAGAGGGCCCCGAACGGGATCGCGACCACGTTGGCGACGGCCCAGAACCTGTGCGACCGCGACCGATTCTTGAGGTAGCGCCTCCAGGCCTTCTGGACGCGTTCGACCGGCGACGACGCGGGGTAGAGAAGGACGACCTCGCTCGTGGAGGCGAACTGGACGAGCATGGCCTCGTCGGGGTGGCTGAACGAATGGAGCCACTTCCAGGCCCGGCCGACCCATCGTCCCACGCTCCCGTCGGGGTCGTCCATCGCCTTCCGGGCCGCGCACCATTTCCGCTCCGCCCACCGCCACAAGCCGGCCGACTTCGAGCCGCCCGCGGCGGGCGGGGTCGCGTCGCCTTCGGAGGAATCGTAGTAGAAGAACCGCTGGCCTTCCTGGGTCGACAAGTAATAGACGTTCACGTTCGGGGAATGTCTCCAAGCGCTGGGAGGGACGGATTCAATCGGCGTCGTTCATGGAAAACCGATCGACGGAGAGGACGTCCCTGATGATTCCCCAGACGGGCTCGCTGCCGGGCAGGCTCGCGGCCAGTCGCTCGTTCGCCGCGACGGCCGCCTCTTCGGTGGAGAACCGGAGTTGTGGGCGTTCGACGTCGAGCAGCAAGGACGCGCCGTCGTCGATCATCGCTTTCTTGCAGTCCTCCAGGGTGACGGGATCGCCCGCTCGCACGAACGGGACGATCTGGAATGGGAGCAAGCCCGAAGCATAAGCCTCCGGGACCGTCAGGCCGCTCGCCAGGGTGATCCTTCCACTATATTCTTCTCCCTCGGCTTGCCGATAGGCGTCCAGGATGATCTGCGTCCTGTCCTCCTCCGGCGCGGTCCGCCAGTCGTCCCAGACGACGGTCACCTGGAGGAGATTGGTTTTCGGGAAGATCTGCTCGTCGATCATCGGTTGACCGGAATCGCGGTTGGTCTTCAACTCGGCCACGAGTCGCTCGACGAGCGCCGGATGACGAGACGAGACGGCCATGGAAATCGGTCGCTTGGTTCTCGACATGGATGCACCTCAGAGTTTCGCGGAATTCTCGAGCAGCCACCTCGTGGCTTCTTCGACCCTCGTCACCTCGTGCGGGTATGCGATATTCTTATGGTAACGCATGTTTTCTCGCCAGCTCGAGGTGATCCGCCTTACCGTGTCCACCACCTTGGCCCCGAAGTTTGGGACTGGATAGGCCAGATCAGGACGGCTGGCCCGCGTCGAAACCAGCAGTTTCGCCCAGGACTCCAGACTATGGAGGCTGCCTTGCCACGCGAAGTTCGTAATCGCGGGCTTCTGGGCCGCCTTGAGTTGCGCCATGGAGATGTTCTGTCCTTCAGGATACCCGATCAGCCTGAAATACGCCGCTTTGAGGACCATCTCCGCCGTATAACCGAAGAGATAGACGGCGGCGGTCCGGCGACCGGAATCTCGAGCGGCGAGCCCGTCTTGGTATCGTTCTCGGGCCGCGGCCCGAAACTCCAGGATGCTGTCAGGCCGCAGGCGATCGATGAGGTGTTTGGGCACGGATTCCTCTGGTCCCTGACGGAGCGAACGCTTGAACAAGAGGACGTCCGGCCCTACGCGAGGATCGCCGAGATCGGCCTGCCGTGATCGATCTCAAGGCGCTTGTGGTTGGGGACTTCGAGGCGTCGGGGGTCGAGGCCGAGTTGCTGGAAGACGGTGGCGTGGACGTCGGTGACGTAATGCCGGTCCTCGACGGCGTGGAAGCCCAACTCATCGGTCGCGCCGTGGACGGTCCCCCCCTTGACGCCGCCGCCGGCCATCCAGATCGAGAACCCGAACGGGTGGTGGTCGCGGCCGTCGCCCCCCTGCGCGCCGGGGGTCCGGCCGAACTCGGTGGCCCAGACGACCAGCGTCTCATCCAGCAGGCCCCGGCGCTTGAGGTCCTTGAGCAGGCCGGCGATCGGCTGGTCGACCTGGGCGCACATCGTGGCGTGATTCTGACGCAGGCCGCCGTGGGCGTCCCAGGCGCCCGCGCCGCCGTTGCTGCCGTGGAAGATCTGGACGAACCGAACCCCGCGCTCGACCAGGCGGCGGGCCGTAAGACAGATCTCGCCGAACGGCCGCGAGGCGTCGCGGTCGAGACCGTAGAGGCTCGCCGTCGACCTCGGCTCCTGACCGAACCGCATGACCTCCGGGACCGCCGTCTGCATCCGGAACGCCAACTCGTACGACTTGATCCGCGCCTGCAACGCCTGGTCCTCGGGATGCTCGACCGCCGACAGCCGGTTCAGTCGGCCGAGAAGCGCCGACTCCCCCTCTTGCTCCTCGCGGTAGACGTCGCCGCCGGGCGAGGCGAACGGCAGCGGGTTCTTGGGGTCGACGGCGAGTTGGACCCCGTCGTGCTCGGGCCCGAGGTAGTTCGCCCCGTGGCCGCCGAGCCCGCCGCAGCAATCGGCGATCGGATTGCCCAGCACCACGAACGCCGGCAGGTCGTCGTTGAGCGAGCCCAGACCGTAGTGGACCCATGAGCCGATCGTGGGGAACGGTCCTTCCAGGGCGTGCCGGCCGGTGTGGAACTGAAGCTGCGCGCCGTGGTCGTTGTCGGTGGTCCACATCGATCGGACCACGGCGAGGTCGTCGGCGCAGCCGCTCAGGCAGGGCCACCAGTCGGACATCTCGATCCCCGACTCGCCGCGCTTGCGATAGCCGACCTGAAGCGGATAGATGATCTGCCGCATGTGGCCGTTGGCCTGATCGGCGACGATGACCCGGACGTTCTTGCTCAACGGGTTGGTGACGGCGCCGGCGTACGGCGTCTCGGCGATCGACTTGCCGGCGTACCTGACGAGCGCGGGCTTGGGGTCGAAGCTCTCCACATGGCTGGTGCCGCCGATCATGAACAGCCAAATCACGTTCTTGACTCGCGGAGGGAAATGAGGCTTGCCGTCGGGGAGCGTCCAGGCCGGATCGGCGTCGGCCCTCGCAATCCGATCGCGATGGAGCAGCGACGTCAATGCGAGCCCCCCCAGACCGAAGCCGAGGCTCGACTGGGCGAGGAACGCGCGGCGGGATCGGCGATCGAACTGTTCGCTCATGCTCATGACGCGCCCTCCCAGAACGGACTCTCAGTAGATCATCACGAAATCGTTATGGTTGAACAGCACGTGGACGAGGTTCTCGCGCGCCCGCCTGTCCTTGTCGGCCGCCGGAGCGACCGCCGCCGCGGGGCTCGGCGGAAAGGACGACAGCCGCGACGGCTCGCCCAGTTGGTCGGCCTGGCTCGCCAGGAACGCGGAGCAGGCTTCCCGCTCCTGGGGGCTCGGCTTGCGGCCGAGGACGCGCTCGAAGGCCGCCCCGATGAAGGCGACGTCGTCGATCGGCGTCGGCGACTGCTCCAGTTGCGCCGTCAACCGCCGAGCCTGGGCCAGGCTGAGCGGGCTGTTGGCCAGCGCGAGCGCCTGCTGAGGAACCACGCTCTCGGTCCGTCGATAGCACGAGGTCACGTTCGAGGAGTCGAAGAGCCGGAGGAACGGCACGCGCTTCTCCTTGGAGTGGCGGAAGTAGAGGCTTCTTCGAGCGATGGTCCCGGCCTTGTCGGGGTCGAGGTCCGCCCCGCCGAGCGTCAGGTCGAGGCCGTCGGTCAGCCAGAGCAGGTTGTCGCGGATCGTTTCGGCCTCCATCCTGCGGGCGTTCATCCGCCAGTACAGTCGGTTGCCGGGATCGACGGCCAGGTTCGGGTCGCCGGGGCCGTCGGCCGACGACCGCATCCGGTAGGCGCTGCTCGCGACCATCAGCCGGTGGATCGTCTTCATGCTCCAGCCCGAATCGATCAGCTCGCGAGCCAGCCAGTCGAGCAACGCGGGATTCGTGGGGGCCGCGCCGTTGACGCCGAAGTCGAACACCGTGGCGACCAGCGGCGTGCTGAAGTGGCGCATCCAGATATGATTCACCGCAACTCGGGCGGTGAGCGGGTTGTCGCGGTCGGCCAGCCATCGGGCGAGGGCCAACCTCTTGCCCGAACTGGTCCGGGGATACCGAGGACTCAGCGGGGAGTAGGCTTCAAGCTCCTTCCGGACGGCCTGTTGTTTGGCCTTCAGGTCGAGCCGCGCCTTGTCGCGCAGGGCTTTGGCGGCGGCGGCGGCTTTCTTGCGGGCGTCGGGGGCGGGCGTCTTGGCGTCGGCGACGGCGGTCTCGGCGTCGGCCAGGGCGAGGTCGGCCTTCGCCAGGCTCCATTCCGCCGCGTGGAGGCCGGCCAGGCGCTCGATCTTGGCGGCCGAATGCGCCCTGGCCGCGGCGTCCGCCGCGGGAGGCTCGGAGTAGGCCGCGTCGTCGGCGTCGATCCGGGCCGTCAGGCTCGCCAGGTTCGCGACGGCCGCCTCGACCCCCTTGAGGGCCGCCTCGGCCCCGGTCTTCGCGCGCGCGGCGGTGGTTGGATCGGTCGCGGCGGCGAGCGCCTGGTCGGCCTTGCCCGCTTCGTCTCGCCGGGCCTTCAACTCGGCCTGGGCGGCGTCGAGCTTCACCTTGCGGACGGCCGGATCGAGCGCCCGGTAGAACTCGAACCTGGGAACGGCGATCGGCTGAGAGGCCGCGAGGGGGACCTGGGTCTGAAGCGCCTTCGGCAGCTTGGGGGGGATCGGATGGTCCTTGTCGGGCTTCGAGGCGTCGCCTCGGGTGTACAGGAACGTCTTGGCGTCGAGGTCGCCGTCGTAAACCCGGACCAGGCCGTTCGTGGTCGCGTCGGCCTGGCCGGGCGCCGCGTCGGTGCGGACCTTGTGAGGTTCGAAGAAAGCTCGGAACCCGTAATAATCGGTCTGGGCGATCGGGTCGTACTTGTGGTCGTGGCACTTGGCGCAGTTGAGGGTGATCCCCAGGAACGCCTTCGACGTGTGCTCGACGGTCGCGTCGAGCCAGGTGTCGCGATTGAACAGGTACCAGCTCCGCACCAGATAGCCGGTGGCCCGGACGGCGTCGGCGTCGCCCGGCGCGTCCTCGTCGGCGGCCAGCATGGCGACCATCATCTTGTCGTAACCCATGTCGTCGTTAAGCGATTCGACGATCCAGTCGCGCCACCGCCAGATTTGAGGCTGGCTCTCGCGGACCTCGGCGCCGTAGCCGTCCCAGTCGCTGTACCGCCAGACGTCCATCCAGTGCCTTCCCCAGCGCTCGCCGTACTGGGGGCTGGCCAGCAGCCGGTCGACGATCGCCTCATACGCCTGGTCGGATGGGTCGGCGACGAACTTCTGGACCTCCTCGGGCCGGGGGAGGAGGCCGATCAGGTCGAGATACAACCGACGGATCAAGACGGCGGGCTCGGCGGCGGGGCTGGGCGCCAGGCCGTGCTTCTGATGCTCGGCCGCGAGGAAGGCGTCGATCGGGTTGCGGACCCAGACGGCCCGTTCGGCGGACACCTCGGGAGAAGCCGGCCGCTCCGGAGCGCGGAACGACCAGTGCTTGCGCGGGTCGGACTGGGGCTTCTCGTCGGCCGGCGCGTGCGCTCCCTGGTCGATCCAG
Source organism: uncultured Isosphaeraceae bacterium (assembly GCA_937907405.1). Classification (GTDB taxonomy): domain Bacteria; phylum Planctomycetota; class Planctomycetia; order Isosphaerales; family Isosphaeraceae; genus Paludisphaera. The sequence continues at coordinate 5,837 of CALCIC010000752.1, forward strand.
GCCCGAAGCATGGCGACCTCGTCCCTGGAAAACGCCGAGGCTTCCCCCTCGGGGGGCATCCGCTGCTCCTCGCGCGTGACGGCCTCGACGATCAGGCTTTCGCCGCTCTCGCCCGGCTCGACGACCGGCCCCGCGTCCCCCCCTTCAAGCATCGACTTCGCCGTGTCGAGCCGCAGCCCCGCCTTCTGCTTGAGCGCCCCGTGGCAGGCGTAACACCGCTTGTCCAACAGCGGCTTGACCTCGCGAAGGTAGTCGACCGGCTTCGACTCCGACTCCGACTTCGCGTCGCCGGCCTCGGCCTCGGCCGACGGCCCCAGAACGACCGCGGCAGCAGCCAGGCCGAGGCAGAGTGCAACCCGGCCCGCGATCGTCCCGAATCTCAACGTCGTGGAGCGTGCTGGCGACGACATGGTCTGGACCTCAACGGCGGCGCGGGCGCCCTGGGTGTTCAACAACGTTTCAAACTCCAAGATTATCGCAATCGCCGTTTTGCGACAAGCGGTCGTGGGATGGCCGTCCGCGACGGAAATCGACGCCGAGAGTCATTTGCGAGGGGTCGGAGGGGTTCTCCCGAATTCAACCGGGTTGCGGATCGCGCGGACTGGAATTCTCAACATGGAGGGGGGAACGGTCGATCCTGGTTAAGCGCGAT
>CALCIC010000753.1 GCA_937907405.1 uncultured Isosphaeraceae bacterium
AAGCCGCCGCACTCCACGACCCATAGGACCGACGTCTTGGATTGCAAGACATGCTTCATTTCGGACTCAGACCATTCTTGTAGGCGAGCCGAAAGCAAACCGCTCTAGGTCGACGCGTCGGCCCCCCAGATGGCGCGGATGGTCTCTTCCTGGCCGTACCCTTTGGGGACCGCGGCGCTCGGCGTGTTGGCGAAGTACCACCTCTGGTCGTCGAGCGGCGAACGGAGGGTGCGGCTTCCGGGCATCTGGAGGAAGCCGTTGGGATCGGTCTTGCGAACCCAGTTCCACGCGTACCGCAGCCAGTCGTTACGCTCTTGCTCGCTCAGGTGAGCGAACCAGGTGATCTCGTCGTAGCCCCAGACCCAGACGCCCCCCTGACCGGGCTCTCCGGGATGCTTGCTGGCGCCCCAGTTGTCGATCTCGGCCAGGTAGGGCAGGTGATCGCATTCCCAGCCGCTGGGGGTCAGCCCCCCCCGGCTTCGACCGTACAGACTGTCGAGGAACCCCACCTTCAAGACCCCCTCGCGCGGTCGGTCGGGGACTTCCATGATCCGCAGCGGGAACGAGTGGAAGTCGAGCAGAAGTTTGCCGTCGCGGATCAGTCCGCCGCCGGGGACGTGCGCGTCGCAGATCAGCATGCGGCGGCGCGCGTGCCGGGCCGCGTGAGACCGGGCCCGGTCGAGCACCCGGGAGTAATGGGCCAGGTCCTTGTCCTGGCCGTTCATCAGCTCGACCTGCCCGAAATGGATCGCCTCGACCCCCAGATCGATGTAGGACGCGGCGAGAAAATGGAACCAAAGCTGCGTCTCAGGCCGGCTCACGTCGGGAACCGAGGCGTTCCTTCCCCAATGGTCGCGGAACCGGCCTTTCTCGTAAACCATCCCCTCGTAGCGGAAATTCCGCTTCTCGACCGGCATGTCGAGGGCCCTGAAAGCCCAGTCCGGCACGGGGACCTGGTCCACCTGCGCGGTCACGATCTCAAAGATGCAGGCCTGGACGATCATCTCCGGATCGGCCGCGAAGACCTTGACGATCTGCTCGCGCGCTCGATCGAAGTTGCGAAGCAGGGCGGCTTCGCCGGCCCAGAGGCAGAGGCTCCGTCCCAGGAACTTCGCGCCGATGTGCTTGAGCATCCGGACGTTGTCGTCCAGGTCGCCGCGACCGTTGAGCAGGCCCTCCATCGTGATGGCGCGCGCGAGGTGGTTTTCCAGGACCTCGCGTGAGATCGTGCGATCAAAATGATAGTCGCGCGGCGCGACGTTCACCGACCCGCCGCGCGCGACCGCGGCGCGACTCGCGACGGTCCACGGTCCGGCGGCCAGGGCGAATCGAGAAAACTCGCGGCGAGTCATGTTCGACGACATCGCATCTCCTTTTGGAAGGACGACTCCGATCGGCTCGGTCGGCCCGGCGCCTCGACCGCCGTCCGACATTTTGAAGCGTTCCAGCGCCGGCCGACAACCCCCCCGATCCGCTCGTGATCGGTTCTCCGGCCTTGTCGTCGCAGATGGCATTCATTAGCTTCGTACCCGCGCCGAAGCTTTTCAATCACGAACGTGGGCACCTCGCTGAAACCGGTGATCATGACAAGGACGTACCGGATCTTGATCGCGGCCGTTTTCGCCGTCTGGGTTGGTCTAACGGCCTACGGAGTTTACCAGACGGGGCTGGAACGCGACGTCGTGCGGGAGTGGGTGGTCGCCAAGTACGTCATCGCCGGTCGTGATCCTTTTTCGCTGGCCAGGGACGTTCTGACCGCCGAGTTCGGCGTCGGCAACCCCGGCAACGCCCGGGTGTCGAGGATTCCCGAGCATGCGCCGGAGGCGAGGCGAGGGGACGTCCTTCCAGAGTACGGCACCCCGGAGGCGACCTATCCGCCGCCGGCGATCGGGCTGATCGCCGGCGGCCTCGGCTTCCTCGACGATCCCGCCGCGGTCGTCCAGGCCTGGTTCGTCCTGAACGTCGTCATGACGCTCTGGCTCGCGCTGGGGCTGAGTCGGATGTGGCGGACCCCTCCGGCCCCTCTGCAGCGCGGCGGCAACTTCTGGTGGATCTTGCTTCTCGTGGTCCTGTTCACTCCCACCTATGCGAACCTGGAGCGAGGTCCGTTTTCGTTACTGGTGATCGGCATGATCCTCGTCGTCGAGGACCCGTCGATCGGCTGGGCGCTCCGGGGCGCGGCGCTGGGGGTCGCGCTGCTCAAGCCGAGCGTCACCCTGCCGTTCCTGTTCCTGCCGCTGGTCCGCCGCGAGTGGCGCGTGCTGGCGACCGCCGTGGTTGTTCAAGCGCTGGCGTCGGGCTACGTGATGATCCAGACCGGGAAGCACCTGTCGCTGTTCCTCGACTGGCTGGCGGTCTCGAAGTACTTCCTCGCGCCCGGGATGTACACGATCCAGGAATGGCTCCATCGGTTGAGCGCCGCGGCGCCCTGGTTGTCGCCGGTCGTCTCGCTGTCGATCCTGGCGGCCTGCGCCGCGTCCCTGGAAGCCAACAAGCACCTGCCCCGAGCCTGGCTCTTCTCGTTGACGGGAGTCACGGCCATGTTCTGGACCTACCACGGGACGTACGACTCCATCTTCCTGCTGCCGATGCTGTTGCGGCGGATCGGCTGGTCCAATCAGGAGTCGGCGAGACCCTGGTCGATCGCGGGCGTCGTCCTGTTCACGGCCCTCTCGATCGGGCTCATGGACCGGGTCGTGGGGAGCCACGACCCGATCTGGCACGCGTATCGATGGATCATCCGGCTCACCATGATCGGCGTGTTCGTCAAGGAGTACGTCGACCTTTATCGCGAGGGCCGACGCGTGAAAGCCGAGGCGCTCGCTCTCGAATTTGCGAATCCGCAACGCTCCCGGGCCGACGACCAGCCCGCGCCGATCACGCCGCCGGACCATTTTCGCGATTGAGACGAAAACCGTTTGTCACGGCCGTTGCGGACGGATATAATCCGCTATTGAGATTCAGTCTCAGTAAACCACGCCGCCGTGCGGTGGACTTCGTTTTCCATGCGATTGGGGCCCGGGGATGCTTGCAGACTCGCTGGTGGTTGATCGTCGAGAGGCCGATGCGATGATTCCGCTTTCGCTGCTTGGGGTCGGAGAGACGGCGAGCGTGGGCGACGTGGTGGGGGACGTCGATCTCGTGCACCGGCTCCGCGAGATGGGGCTGTACAACGGCGCCCGGGTCAAGATGATCCGACCGGGAAGCCCGTGCATCATCGGCCTCGACGGCCATCGGCTCGGGTTCCGCGGCGACGATCTGGCGCGGGTGCTGGTCCACGTGGCCGCTCATGCGATCGCGGTTTGATCGCCTCCACGACCGTCGCAACGACGAGCGGCGAGTGATTGATGGTTTCCTACCCCACGCCCCCCTCCGGTCCCACGATGGCGATTGCCTCGGATAATCAGACCTGGACGATCGCGCTGATCGGCAACCCGAACACCGGCAAGTCGACGCTGTTCGGGGCGCTCTCGGGCTCGCGGCAGCGGGTGGGCAACTACCCGGGCGTCACCGTTGAGAAGAAGCTCGGCGAGGTCGTCCACGACGGCCGGCGCTGGGTTCTCGTCGACCTGCCCGGGACGTACAGCCTCGCCGCGCGTTCCCTGGACGAGATGGTCGCGGTCGACGTCCTGCTCGGTCGAAGGTCCGACGTCCAGACCCCCGACGTGGTGGTCTGCGTCGTCGCCGCGAGCAACCTGGCGCGCAATCTTTATCTGCTGAGCCAGGTGCTGGAGCTCGGCCGTCCGGTCGTCGTCGCCCTGTCGATGGGGGACCTGGCCGAAGCCGACGGCCTGACCATCGACGCCGCGCGGCTGAGCCGCCAGCTCGGTGTTCCGGTCGTGCCGATCCAGGCGCAGCGCGGGGAGGGGCTCGAAGCGCTCAAGCAGGCCGTCGAGGAAGCCGGCTCGAAGCCGGCGCCGACGGTCGCGAGCCCGTTCCCCGCGCCGTTTCGCGAGGAGGTCGACCGGCTGTCGGCGACGCTTGCGTCCGCTCCGCCGCGGTACCTGATCGAACGGCTGCTGCTGGATTCCGGGTCGGAGGTCAAGGCCCAGATCGCCCCCGGCGAGTCCGACCGCGCGCAGCTTCAGCAGCAGGTCGACGACGCCCGCGTTCGGCTGGCCGAGGCCGGCTGCCGCGTTCCAGGAGTCGAGACGACGGCCCGCTACGCCTGGATCGCCCGCGCGACCGAAGGGGTCGTCGAGCATCCCGAGCACGCGGTTTCCCGATCGGCGGACCGGCTCGACGCGATCCTCACGCACAAGGTCTGGGGGTCGCTGATCCTGGCCGCCGTCCTGCTCTTGACCTTCAGCGCGGTCTTCGCCTGGGCCCAGTACCCCATGGACTGGATCGACGCGGGGTTCGCGGCGGTGTCGAGCTTCCTCGAAGAGTCGATGCCCGACGGCCCGATCCGCAGCTTGCTGGTCAAGGGGGTCGTGGGAGGGATCGGCGCGGTGGTGATCTTCCTGCCGCAGATCTTCATCCTCTTCTTCATCCTGACGGCGCTCGAGGAGTGCGGCTATCTGTCGCGCGCGGCCTACCTGATGGACAAGATCATGGTCCGGGTCGGCCTGAGCGGCAAATCGTTCATCCCGCTGCTGTCTTCGTTCGCCTGCGCGATCCCCGGCATCATGGCGACCCGGGTGATCGAGAACCGCCGCGACCGACTGACGACGATCCTGATCGCCCCGCTGATGAGCTGCAGCGCCCGGCTGCCGGTCTACACGCTGATGATCGCGGCCTTCATCCCCGCGCGGTCGTACCTCGGCGGCCTGATCCAGCTTCAAGGGCTGACGATGTTCGCGATGTACATGGTCGGCGTCGTCGTGGCGGCGGCCGTCGCGTTGATCCTCAAGCGGACGTTGCTCCGAAGCGCCACGCCGGTGTTCTTGATGGAGATGCCGGCCTACCAGTGGCCGTCCCCCCGGGTGATCCTCCACCGGATGCTCGAGCGCGGCTGGGACTTCCTTCAGAACGCCGGCACGATCATCTTCGCCGTTTCCATCGTGATGTGGGGGGCGCTCTATTACCCCCGGATCTCCCCCGAGGAGTTGAAACCCCTGCTGGTTGAGAAGGCCCGGATCGAAGCCGAGCTTGACGACGCGAACGCGGCGAACGACGCCCCCCGGGCCGAGTCGCTGACCGCGGCCCTGGACGGAATCGGGCACCGGATGGACGGCGAGCAAGAGCGCCGAAGCTTCCTCGGCCGCGCCGGCAAGGTGATCGAGCCGGTCGTCCGGCCGCTGGGCTGGGACTGGCGGATCGGCAGCGCCGTGCTGGCGTCGTTCCCGGCCCGCGAGGTCGTCGTCGCCACGATGGGAGTGATCTTCGACGTCGGCGAGGACGTGGACGAGGGGGAAGGCGCGCAACGGCTGACCGGCGCGCTTCAAGCCGCGACCTGGCCCGACACCGGCAAGCCGCTGTTCAACGTCCCCGTCGCGCTGTCGGTCATGGTCTTCTTCGCGTTGTGCGCCCAGTGCGTCTCGACGCTCGCGGTGATCGGCCGCGAGACCCAAAGCTGGGTCTGGCCGACGCTCTCGTTCACCTACATGACGGTTCTCGCTTACATCGGGGCGTTCCTCGTCTATCAACTGGGGATGCTGTTCGTTTAGGGGAGCGCGGAACATGGGCTGGCAAGACGCGGTCGCGATCGGAGTGGTCCTCGGGGCCGTCTTCTATCTCTCCAGCCTCGGCTGGAAGGGGCTGATCGGCGGCAAGAGCGGCGGTTGCGGTTCGTCGTGCGGCAAGTGCTCGAAGGGCGACGCGGGTCAGCCCGAGCAACTCGTGTCGATCGGCCTGGGCGAGCCCACGCGCTCCAAAACCAGATAACGCGCCTTGTGCGGGTTGCTCTCGTCGGCCTCCCACGGCTCATCGTGAATCGTCCGCCATTCGGATGAATTGACGAGATCGACGGGAAAGAACGCATCCCCCTCGAAATCGCCCTCGACGAGCGTCAGGTGGACCTTCGAGCAGAGCGGCAGGAAATCGCGATAGACCTCGCCGCCGCCGACGACCATGACCTCGTCGGCGCCGGTCGCCCGCGCCTGGTCGAGGGCCTCGCCGATCGTGCCGACCACCACGCACCCGGAGGCGGTGAAGCCCGGCTGGCGCGTGAGGATGATGTTGGTCCGACCGGGCAGGGGACGGCCCAGCGACTCATGGGTTTTGCGCCCCATGACGATCGGCTTGCCCCAGGTCAGGGCCCGAAAATGCTTCAGGTCGCGCGGCAGTCGCCAGGGGAGTCGTCCCCCTCGGCCGATGACGCGGTCGCGCGACATTGCGACCACGAACGAGACAACCATGCTCGTCTCCGTTGTACCTTCAAACGGCCACCTCGCCCCGCAACGCGGGATGCGACTGGTAGCCGATCAGCTTGATCTGGCCGCGGTCGATCCGCGCCAGGTCGTCGACGGCCGGGTCGATTTCGAGCCGGGGCGGGGGGAGCGGCTCGCGGCCGAGCTGCTCGTCGACCTGTTCGAGATGGTTCGAG